>JAPPFU010000023.1:0-12491 GCA_028875085.1 Chloroflexota bacterium | reverse complement strand
GTATTCCCGCCTCCATCCCCAAGAAGATAGAGAAACCTTTTGTGGGGTATACCCCCACGCCCCCAGCCGAGGGGCTGACCGCCCCTCGGCATACCCCGTGAGATTCTCGCAGGGATGGTGTAAAGGGAGCGCGTGGCGCCGCGTATAGACTACGCGCCTGATGTTTGCCGCCGTTGCCGCGCAGTTCCGCCTCTTCGCCGTGCTGCGCCACCGCGACTTCCGTCTGTACTGGGCGGGCTTGCTTTCACAGGTGGTGGGGCAGCAGATGTTGTGGTTCACCATCGGCTGGCTGTCTTTCCACTTGACCGAATCGCCCGCCTTCGTCGGCTCCGTAACGCTATTCCTGGGCCTGCCGCAGTTGCTGGTGGCGCTGTTCGGCGGCGTGTTCGCCGACCGGCTCGATCAGCGGCGCGTCATCGCGGGGGCGCAGGCGTTCGCGGCGGCGGTAGTCGCGGGACTGGCGGCGCTGACCATCGTGGGCAGGGTGGAGCCGTGGCATCTGCTGCTGGCGGCGTTTCTGACAGGCGTAGCGCAGTCGTTCGACCAGCCGAGCCGCCAGGTGCTCTACCCGCGCCTGTTGCCTGACCGCTCGCTGCTGTCGCAAGCGGTTCCGCTGAACGCGATGACGTGGCAGTTCGCACGGCCTATCGCGCCGGCGATCGGCGGGGCAGTGGTGGCCTACGCGGGAGCGGGGCCGAACCAAGGCGCCGGCCCTGCCTTTGCGCTCAGTGCCGCGACCTTTCTGGTGATGTCCACGCTCATCCTGCGCGTCTCCGCCGCGCCGGGCAACGTGGCCGGCCGGGCGAGCGTGCTGCGCAACCTGGCCGAGGGGCTGGGCTACGTGCGCCGCCAGCCCCTCTTCCGCATCGTCATCGGCATGACCTACGTCAGTTCGTTGTCGGGGCTGGGCTACATCTTCGTGCTGCCGGTGTTCGCGGGCGAGGTGCTGGAGACGGGGCCGTCGGGGTTGTCGTTGCTGTGGGCGAGCGGAGGCGCGGGTTCGTTCATCGCGGTGCTGACCACGCCCGCTGTGCTGCGGCGCGTGCCGACGGGCAAGGCGATGGCGCTCCAGGGGATGCTGTTCGGCGCGTCGCTGACGGCGTTCGCCTTCACCACTAATCTCTGGGCGGGCGCGGCGCTCCAAGTGCTCATCGGCGGGGGGTCTCTGGCGTTCATGATGGCCGTCGAGGTGACGATGCAGACGCTCGTCCCCGACGAGCTTAGGGGGCGCGTGATGAGCCTGTGGGGACTGTCGTGGATACTGCCGACCATCGGCGCGGCGGGGCTGAACTTCATCGCGGGGCTCATCGGTGCGCCGCTGGCGTTGGCGCTGGGCGGCGGCGTGGTGTTCCTGAACGCGGGCGCGGCATGGGCGCTGAGCGCTCGCCTGCGCCGCCTCAACGTCGCCACGCAAGAGGGCAGGGAAGCCGCGATGGCTGCGGCGTGAGCGCTACCTCGCCCTTCGAGTTCCCTCAGGGCGAACGGTAGAGGGGTCTCATTCGCGGAGGCGCGCCGCGCTGCTTATAATGCCGCCTGCTAGCCGGGAGGCTGCGCTTGGCGCGGGAGATTGGCTTGGCGACAGACAGGGGCCCGCAAGAGGAAAGGAAGCCCGACCGCCTCGACGCCGTGGTGACGGGGGTGTTCTGGTTCTCGCTAGCGGCGATGCTGGCGATGGGCCTCGGCCAGTTCCGCTGGGATCCGCCGGTGCAGGCGTACCAGAACGCGCATCTCGCCTTCGCCATCTGGATCGGTCTGCTGGGCTTCATGATGCGCAAGCGCACGACGCCCCGTTGGGCGGTGGCCGTGCTGTTGATGGTCGGCGTGGCCATCGCCGAGTATTACTTCTTCCAGGGCGCGGAGGACTTCTTCCTTCGCCCGCGCTTCGGTACCTGGCCGGACATCATCCTGGGGATGCTCATCTTCCTTGCGGTGCTGGGTGTCTCCTACATGTACTTCGGATGGGTCTTCCCGATTCTGGGTGTCATCTTCATCACCTACCACTTCACGGCGGGGTTCATGCCGGGCTTCCTGCGGGGGGCGCACTTCGAGGCATGGGAGGTGCTGACGCGCACGGTGCAGAAGCAACACACCGCCGTCGTCGACCAGGCCTCGCGTTTTCTGTGGCTGCTCATCTTCTGGGGCATCCTGCTGGCGGCGGCGGGCGCGAGCCTGGTGGTCGTGGGCATGGCGCGCGCCTTCTCGCGCCGCCTGGTGGGCGGCCCGGCGATGGGCGCGTTGATTGCGTCCGGCATCGCGGGGTCGTTCGTTGGGGCAGGCCCGAACAACGTGGCGATCACCGGGCCCATCACCATCCCGGCGATGGTGCGGGGCGGCTACATGCCGGAAGAGGCTGGGGGCATCGAGGGCGTCGCCTCGAATGCGTCCACCATCACGCCGCCCATCCTGGGCATCGTCGCTTTCGTCATGGCGAACCTCTTGGGCATCAGCTACCTCGAGGTGATCCGCATGGCCATCGTGCCGGCGGCGATGTGGTACATCGGGACGGCGGCGTACATCATCGGCCACGCCAAGCGCAACGCCCACCGCATCAAGCGAGTGGAGGCGACGGCGGAGGAGCAGGCAGCGCAGCCGCAGGCGGACCGGGAAGCGTGGCCCTACGTCCGGGGCGCGCTGTTCGTCTTCGTTCCGCTGTTGCTGCTGCTGCTGAACCTGACCACCATCCGCATCTTTCCTTGGTTGCTCTTCGGCGACGGCGCGTTTCCCGTGCTGATGTCCGCCTTCGCCATGGTCTTGGGCGGCGTCGCGGCTTCCGTGGCGCTGGCGCTCCTCACGCGCAGTCCGATGGGGATGTACGTGCGCTCGGCGGCCATCGCCGCCGTGCCGGTGGGCATCATCATCGCCCTGGTGCTGGAGGGATTCACGCTGCGGACGGCGGTTCCCGCCGCGCTGATGGCGACGCTGATGCTGGGCGTGATTCTGCGCGTGGAGACGCGCTGGTCGGCCTGGTCGAGCGGGATGAAGAACGCGGCCTTCTATGCGAGCGCCGTGTCGGTGGTGCTGGTCATCGTAACCATCCTCGCCGACACCATTGGGCACACGGGGGTGGGGACGCGCTTCGGCGGCATCGTCGAGGATCTCAGCGGGGGCAGCGTGGCGCTGGCTGGCGCGCTGCTCATCGTGCTGTCGGTCATCATGGCCGCCGGACTGCCCAACCTCGCCATCTACTTCCTGGTTACGGTTACCTTCGTGCCCATCCTCGCGGGCATGGGCGTAGACGTGCGCGCATCGCACTTCGTGGCGTTCTACATGGGCTCGCTGAGCCTGATCGTGCCGCCGGTGGCGGGGAGCGCGTTGGTGGCGGCGGCGCTCGCCGGGACGACCTACGGCAAGGTGTCGTGGCAACTGGTGAAGATGGCGTGGCCCTTCTACGTCTTCCCCATCGTGCTGCTGCTGGCGCCGGACGACCTGCTGCTGCTGCAAAACATCCCCGACAACGGCTTGGCGACGCTGCCCGTCATCTTGTCGCTGGCGATTGTGCTCATCGGCATACAGATGGCGAGCGGCGGCTGGGTGGGCGCGCTGCTGCCGCCCGTTGGCCGCGCCGCCTTCTACGTGGTGGGTGGGGTGTCCTTCTATGCGCTGCTGCGCAGCAACGAGGCGGCGCTGCTCATCGCCCCGTTGCTCACCATCGCGCTCGCCGGGGCGGCTATCATCTACGGCAGGCTGCGCCCCGCGTCCCAGGCAACGCTCGAACCAACCCCGACCGCCCAAGGAGACAGTTGACATGCCCTTCGAACTGCACCTCGCCACCGGCCCCGGCGGCTCCATCGCCGACCAGATCGATGCCATCGTCCAGGCGGAGCAACTCGGCTTCGCCGGAACGGGCGTCGCTGACCACGTGGAGGACGGCAAGGACGCCTACGTCATCCTCGGCCTCGCCGGGGCGCGAACGAGCGCCATCTCGCTCTACACGGCGGTGACCAACCCCAAGTCGCGCCACCCCTTCCACTTGGCAGTGGTGGCGAACACGCTCGCGGAGCTCTACCCCGGGCGCACCAAGATGGGCATCGGCACCGGCGACAGCGTGATCGTGAACCTTGGCACCAAGCCGGCGACGGTGGACGCCTTCCGCGACGCGCTGCAGCGCATCCGGGCGCTTCTAGATGGCGAGATGGTGCCCTTCGGCACGAACCCCAACGGCCACATCGAGAACCCGGCCAAGCCTCGGACGCCCTTGATGGTCACGGCCAGCGGCCCTCGCGCGCTGCGCACGGCGGGCGAGTTGGGCGACGAGGCGATGCTGCTCGCGGGCATCAGCGCGCCCTTCCGCGCGCAGTCGGCCAAGCGCATCGCGGAGGGCGCGGCAGTCGCTGGACGCGACCCGGCGTCCATCCCCGTAACCCACAACGCCGCCGTCTCCATCGACGACGACTCCGAGGCCGCGCACGCGCGCGTCTGGCCGGTGGTGTTCACGTGGCTCAAGATGGGCTTCTTCAACGATGGCCTCCAAGCCGTCGGCCTCTCCGTCCCCGAGGAGTCGGACCCCGCCGCGGTAGACCCGGCCGCTGCCAAGGAGCTGGTCGGCCACCTGGCCATCGCGGGAACGCCCGCCTCCGTCGTCGAGCGCATGGGCCAGTTGCGGAGCGAGGGCGTCGAGCGCCTCTACTGCTTCCTCTTCCCCCGCGGCGTGGCGCGTCACAAACAACTGGCGCTGCTGCCGCGCTTGGTCATCCCCGCTTCGGCCGGGGGGGGGGGGGGGGGCCCCCGGCCGGGCGCCCCTACGCCATTACTGCGAGGGGAAGGCGTTGCGCACCTATCCCCCGCCTCCACCCCCGAAGAGATAAAAAGGGTTTCTTGTGGGGGATACCCCTACGCCCCAGCCGAGAGGCTGGCCGCCCCTCGGCGCACCCCGCGGGAAGAGGCGCGGGATTACGCAGTGGTTTGCCCAAGCAGGAGCCTCGCCTCGATTCAAGGCCGGGTAGGGCAGCGGCTGCTAGTCCGTGAAGGCGGCGATGTCGCGGCGGTAGTGGGCGCCGTCGAAGCGCACCTGCGCCGCCGCCTCGTAGGCTAGGCGGCGCGCCTCCGCGTGCGTCGCGGCGTGGCCGACGAGCGTCACCACGCGCCCCCCGTCGGTGATGGGCGCGCCGGCGGAGTTCTCCGTGATACCCGAGTAGAAGGCGGTTACGCCGTCGGGCAGCGCGTCCAGACCATCGATAGGCTTGCCCGTTTGGTAGGCGCCGGGGTAGCCGCCGGAGGCGAGGGTTACGCCGACCGTCGCCGTCGGCGCCCAGCGCAGGTCGAGCGCGCCTACGCCGCCGCGCGCGACGGCCTCTGCCACGTTGAGCAGGTCGTTCTCGAGGCGTGGCAGGATAAGTTGCGCCTCCGGGTCGCCGAGGCGCGCGTTGAACTCGATGACTTGGGGGCCGTCGGCGGTGAGCATCAGGCCGCCGTAGAGCGTGCCCGCGAATGGGATGCCTATGGCGGCGAGTTGGCGGAGCACCGGCTCGATGCACGTCTCGCGTATGCGCTGCTCTAAGGCGGCGTCCCAGTAGGGCGGGGGACTATAGCCGCCCATGCCGCCGGTGTTGGGGCCTTGGGCGCCGTCGGAGACGCGCTTGTAGTCGCGCGCGGCGATGAGGGGCGACGCGCTCGCGCCGTCGGTGAAGCAGAAGACGCTCACCTCCTCGCCTTCGAGGCAGTCCTCGATCACGACGGACGCGCCCGCGTCGCCGAAGACGCGCGCGGTCATAACGTCGTCGATGGCGGCCAGCGCCTCGTCCACCGTCGCGGCCACCGTAACGCCCTTGCCGGCGGCGAGGCCGTCGGCCTTGACGACGATGGGCGCGCCGCGCTTGCGGACGTACTGCTTAGCCGCGGCAGGGTCGGTGAAGGTCTCGGAGTACGCGGTCGGCACGCCCGCCTGCGTCATAACGCGCTTGGCGAACGCCTTGCTCCACTCGATGCGCGCCGCCTCGCGGCTGGGGCCCATCACGGCATGGCCGCGCTCGCGCAGCGCGTCCGTAACGCCCGCCATCAGCGGCGCCTCGGGGCCGACGATGGCGAGGTCGATGGCCTCGCGCTCGACGAAGTCGGCGACGCGCGCCGTGTCCTCCGGCGCGATGTTGACGTGGCGCGCGAGTCGGTGCGCGACGCGGTTGACTGAGGCTTGGAAGAGTTCGGGCGTGCGGGGGCTCTGCGCCAACTTCCACAAGATGGCGTGCTCCCGCCCGCCGCCGCCGAGCACGAGGACGCGCACGGCTAGGCGGCTCCCGTGCTCATTCCCATTCGATAGTGCCGGGGGGCTTGCTGGTGATGTCGTAGACGACGCGGTTGACGCTGGGGGCTTCGTTGACGATGCGGGCAGAGATGCGGGCGAGGGTGTCGTAGGGGAGGCGCGCCCAATCGGCGGTCATCGCGTCGTCGCTCGTTACGGCGCGGATGGCGGCGACGTGCTGGTAGGTGCGCTGGTCGCCCATCACGCCGACCGTCTTGGTGTCGGTGAGCACGGCGAACGACTGCCACAGGCGGTCGTACAGGCCGTCGCGCTTGATCTCGTCCATCACGATCCAGTCGCACGCGCGCAGCGTCTCCAGCTTCTCGTGCGTAACCTCGCCCATGATGCGTATGGCGAGGCCCGGCCCCGGGAAGGGCTGGCGGTAGAGCACCTCGGGCGGCATGCCCAACTCCTCGCCCACGGCGCGCACCTCGTCCTTGAAGAGGTAGCGCAGGGGCTCGACGAGTTCCATGCGCATGCGCTCCGGCAGGCCGCCGACGTTATGGTGCGTCTTTATCTTGTGCGATGCGCTCGACTCCGGCGTCTGGCTCTCGATGACGTCGGGGTAGAGGGTGCCTTGGGCGAGGAAGTCCACTTCGCCCAGGGCGGCGGCCTCTTCGTCGAAGACGGCGATGAACTCGTTGCCGATGCGCCGCCGCTTCTCCTCGGGGTCGGTTACGCCGCGCAAGGCGGAGAGGAAGCGCTCGCTCGCGTTGACGTAGAGCAGGTTCAGCCCGAGGTGGCGCTGGAAGACGGCGCGGACGCGCTCCGCCTCCTCGCGGCGCAGGAGGCCGTTGTTGACGAAGATGCAGGTCAACTGGCCGCCGATGGCGTGGTGCACCAGCATGGCGGTAACGGCGGAGTCGACGCCGCCGGAGAGGGCGCAGATGACGCGCCCACTGCCCACCTGAGTGCGGACGCGCTCCACGGCGTCGGCGACGAAGTTACGCGGCGTCCAGTCGCCTGCGCAACCGCACACCTCCAAGGCGAAGTTACGCAGCATCTCCTTGCCTTGGGGCGTGTGGGCGACCTCGGGGTGGAACTGGATGCCGAACAGGCCTTTGTCGTTCGTCATCGCGGCGATCGGGGAGTTGCCGCTGTAGGCGAGGGAGCGGAACCCGGCGGGCATTGCGTCGATGCGGTCGCCGTGGCTCATCCAGACGGGAATCTCGTCGTCCAGCCCGGCGAACAGGGCGGACTTCGGCCCTTCCTGGTGGATGGCGGCGTAGCCATACTCGCGCTCGCGGCCGGGCGCGACGACGCCGCCCAACTGGTGCGCCAGCAGCTGCATGCCGTAGCAGATGCCCAGCACCGGGACACCGAGGTCGAACACCCAGCCCGGCGCCATGGGGGCGCCCGGCTCCCAAACGCTGGCCGGGCCGCCCGACAGGACGATGCCTTTGACGTTGAGGCTTGCTATCGCCTCTCTGGTCGCGTCGTGGGGGAGCAGTTCGCAGTAGACGCGCTGCTCGCGGATACGGCGGGCGATGAGGCGGCTGTACTGCGAGCCGAAGTCGAGGATGACGATGGCGTCGGCGCCGCCGCGCCGTTCGCCTGGCTCCGGCGTTGCCGCGCGCCCCTCGCGCTCTTGGGCGATCTCAAGGTAGGCGGCCACCTCCACGTCTCCGGAGGCGGCGACGCGGTGGGTGGCGTCTGGTCCCATGGCGTCCATGCGTAGGCCGCATAGTAATGCAGGCAGCGCCCCGGCGCCAAAGGGTAGGGACGGTGCGCTGGTATACTGCGGCGAGACCCCCGATGCTGCGCATGGCCGACAACGACGCGGGCCTCGAGGCCGCCGCCGCCGCTATCCGAGAGGGCGGACTGGTCGGCTGCCCTACCGATACGCTCTACGGCCTCGCCGCCGATATCCACAATCCCAGCGCGGTCGCGGCAGTGCTCGCCGCCAAGGGTCGCGCCGCCGCTATGGGCATCCCGGTGCTCATCGCCGACTACGGTGACCTGGAACGCGTCGCGGCTGAGATTCCGCCCGAGGCGCGGTTGCTGGCCGAGCGGTTCTGGCCCGGCGCATTAACGCTCGTCCTCAAGCGCGCGCCGGGCCTGTCCGACGCGCTCACGGGCGGGCCGACGGTCGCGGTTCGGGCACCGAATCACCCGACGCCGCGGGCGCTGGGGCGCCTCGCCGGGCGTCCCATCACCGGCACCAGCGCCAATCTGCACGGGGGCGCGCCGCCCGCCGACGCCGACGAAGTGGAGCGGCAACTGGGAGCGGCGCTCGCCGTGCTGCTGGATGGCGGCCCCGCTCCCGCCGCGCAGCCCTCCACTATCATCGACCTTACCCGTACGCCTGCCCGCCTCCTGCGGCGCGGCGCCGTCCCGATCGAGGCGCTGCGCGCCGTCGTGGAAGTCGCCGACCTGGTTGAGGCGGGCAGGTGAGGGCGCCGCCGCTGCTGTTCGACCACCAGGGCGCGGTGGAGGCCGCGCTCGCCGGCCTGTTCGACGCGCGCTCCGACCTGCCCCTCTACCGCATGATGCGCTACCAGTTGGGCTGGCTCGGCCAGGACGGCGCGCCGAAGACGGGTCCCGTGCCGGATCGGCTGTACGGCGCCGTGTGTATGGAGGCCGCCGGGCGCGACGCGCCCCACGCGCGTATCGCCGCCGCCGCCGCCGAACTGCTCTACCAATCCGCGCTCGTCCACGAGGAGATGCAGACGGCCGACGGCCCGTCCGGGGAGCATCCCGCGGTCTGGTGGCTATGGGGGCCTGCGCAGGCGATCAACGTCGGCGACGGCCTCCATGCTCTCGCGCGCCTCGCGCTGCTCGACGCCGAGCAGGAGATGAGCGCCACGCAGACGCTCCAGGCGGTGTCGCTGCTCGACGCCTCGGCGCTGCGCTATTACGAGGGCCATTACCTCGACCTCACCTACCAGGAGCGTTTGGACGTTACGGAGGCGCAGTACGTCGCTATGGCGTCCGCCAAGCGTGGCGCGTTGTTCGGCGCGGCGGCGGCGCTCGGCGCGCTTGCGGCGGGCTATCCGAGCGAGACGGTCCAGGCGCTCCAAGCGTTCGGCGAGGCGCTGGGCCTGGCGGCGCAGATGCGCGACGACGTGAACGACCTGTGGCCGTCGACGCCCGCCGCGCACCCGCGCGCCCTCAATAAGAGCAAGCTGCTGCCCATCGTCCACGCCTTCGAGCGCGCGCCGCTGCCCCAAAAGCGTGCCCTGGGCGAGGCCTACTTCAAGCGCGTGCTTACCCCCGCCGACCTCGATGCGGTGCGCGCTATCCTCGAAGAGACGGGCTCCAGGGCGTACGCCGAAGAGAAGGCGCAGCGCACGGCCCAGGAGGCGCTCGCCGCCCTTGATGGCGTGGGATTGCCGCCCAAGCGCGTCAAGCGGTGGCAGGAAGTCGCCGCCGCGCTTACGGGCGAGGGATAAGCGGCTGATGGCGAAGAAGAGCGTCCGCGACATTGCGTGGGGGGGCAAGCGCGCCCTCGTGCGCGTGGACTTCAACGTGCCATTCGAGCGTGGCGGCGCGCGCATCTCCGACGACTCGCGCATCCGCGCCGCGCTGCCGACCATCGAGCACCTGCGAGGGCAGGGCGCGGCGGTCATTCTGGTTACGCACCTCGGACGGCCCAACGGACAGCGCGACCCGGCGTTGGAGTTGGGGCCCATCGCCGAGCGGCTGTGCGAGTTGCTCGGCGCGCCCGTTACCTACGTCCACGACGCGGCGGGCACCGACGCCCGCGCTCGCGCCGAGGCGCTCGGCCCCGGCGACGTGCTGCTGCTGGAGAACATCCGCTTCGAGCCGGGCGAGGAGGCGAACTCCGACGCCTTCGCCGCCGCGCTGGCGCAACTGGCGGATGCCTACGTCAACGACGCGTTCGGCACGGCGCACCGCGCCCACGCCTCCACCGAGCGCGTAGCTGCCCACCTCCCGGCGTGCGCGGGGCTGCTGATGGAGAAAGAGTTGGCCTACCTGGGCGCGGCGCTGGAGTCGCCCGAGCGCCCGCTGGCCGCCGTGTTCGGCGGCGCAAAGGTGAGCGACAAGGTGAAGGTGCTCGACCGGTTGCTTCCGCAGGCGGACGCGGTGTTCATCGGCGGCGGCATGGCGGCGTCCTTCCTCAAGGCGCAGGGATACGGCGTCGGCGATTCGCTGATCGAGGAGGAGCTCATCGACTTCTGCGGGACGGCCATCCGCCGGGCGGAGGAGTCGGGGACGGTGCTGCGCTTGCCGCAAGACGTTGCGATAGCCCAGCGCATTGAGCCGGACGCGCCCACGCAGGTGGTCGCCGCGTCCGCCGTGCCGGACGGCTGGATGATCCTGGACATCGGCCCTGAGTCGGCGGCGGCCTTCTCCGCCGCGTTGCGGACGATGAAGACCATCGTATGGAACGGCCCGATGGGCGTCGCGGAAGTTCCGCCGTTCGACCGAGGGTCGCGCGCCGTCGCCCAGGCGCTGGCGGAGAGCGGGGCGACGACCATCATCGGCGGCGGCTCCACGGCGGAGGCGGTGGCGGCGTTCGGCCTGGCCGATAGCATGTCCCACGTCTCCACCGGGGGCGGGGCGTCGCTCGAGTTCCTCGAAGGCGCCGAGCTGCCCGGCGTGGCGGCGCTGAATGACCGCTAGGAGCGCTACGTGATCGACTTCCCGTACCTGTCCGACATCGTTCGCAAGACCGACTCCAAGATACTGATGCTGGTGGCCGACGGCCTGGGAGGCGCGCCCGCGCCCGGCGCGCGGCGGTCGGAGTTGGAATCGGCGCGCATCCCGAACCTGAACCGGCTGGCGCAGGCGTCCGCCGCGGGCCTGACGCTGCCCGTGGCGCCGGGCATCGCGCCGGGTTCGGGCCCTGGCCACCTGGCGCTGTTCGGCTACGACCCGCTTAAGTACCTGATAGGACGCGGGGCGCTGGAGGCCATCGGCATCGAGATGGAGTTGCGCCCGGGCGACGTGGCGGCGCGCGGCAACTTCGCCACCATCGACGCCGACGGCAATCTGGTGGACCGCCGCGCGGGGCGCATCGCCTCCGAGCTAGCGGCACCGCTGACGGAGCGCCTTGGTCAGATTAGTCTCGACGGGCTGGACGTGGCCGTTGAGCACGTGAAGGATTACCGCTTCGTGCTGCGCCTGCGCGGCAAGGGCCTCAGCGATCAGTTGACGGAGACCGACCCGCAAGTTACGGGAGCGCCCCCGCTCATTGTGGAGGCACGCGCCAAGAGCGCCGCCGCGACCGCCGTCGCCGCCAACGCATTCGTCGAGCACGCGCGCGAGGCGCTTCGGGACGAGCCGGCGGCGAACATGGTGCTGCTGCGCGGCTGGTCGAGCGCGCCGGATCTGCCCTCCTTCGGCGGGGCATACGCGCTGACGCCCGCCGCCATCGCGGCCTATCCGATGTACCGGGGCCTCGCCTCCATCGTGGGCATGCGCGTTATCAAGACGGGCGACGATTTCGCGGCGGAGACGCAGACGCTGCGGGAGCACTGGGAGGGGCACGACTTCTTCTTCCTCCACTACAAGAACACCGACGCCGCGGGAGAGGACGGCGACTTCGAAAAGAAGCGCAAGGCGTTGGAGAACCTGGACGAGTTCATCCCCGCGCTGCTGGACCTCAAGCCCGACGTGCTGGTGGTTGCGGGCGACCACTCCACGCCGTCCATCATGGCGGCGCACTCGTGGCACCCCGTGCCCTTCCTGCTACACTCGCAATGGACGCTAGGGGAGGGGGTAGACCGCTTCAACGAACGCGACCTGCGCCGTGGCTCGCTCGGCGTGTTCGAAGCGAAGCACATCATGAGCCTCGCGCTTGCTCACGCCGGTAAACTCGCCAAGTTCGGACCATAGGAGCGCTCGTATGACCACGCAGGCAACGCCCGCCAACCCCGCCGAACTCCGCGCCCGCATCCGGGACGGCCTGCTGCCCGGCGTCACCTCCGGCTACGCGCCCGGCTACCTCCAAGCCAACCTGGTCATCGTCCCCAACGAGTTGGCCGCCGACTTCCGGCGCTACTGCGACCTCAACCCGCAGCCCTGCCCGCTCATCGAGGAGTTGGCGCCCGGCGACCCCGAGCCCAAGCGGGCGGCGCCGGGGGCGGACGTGCGCCGCGACATCTCCCGCTATCGTGTCTTCCGCTACGGCGAGACGGTGGAGGAGCCGCCCAACATCCTCCACCTGTGGGACGAGGGGCTGACGGCCTTCCTGCTCGGGTGCAGTTTCGGGTTCGAGCATGCGCTTGTCCGCGCGGGCATCCCGATGCGGCACCAGGAGACGGGCGCGCCTGCGCCCACCTACGTCACC
>JAPPFU010000171.1 GCA_028875085.1 Chloroflexota bacterium | reverse complement strand
GTCTTGGATGGCGCGTTCGAGCGCCGCGCGCGCGGAGATGTGGTGCGGCGCCTCAAAGATGCGCGCATAGACGAGGACGTTGGTGTCGATGAACACCGCCAGGCTACGCCCTCTCCTCGTAGATGTCCTCGCGGCTGAGGCTCAGGCCCTCGGGCCAGGCGCCCGCCGTGTGCACCGGCCATATCTCGTCTAGCACGATCGCCCCCACGCGTTGCGGCTGCTCTCGCTGGAACAACAACTGTTCGCCTTCCATGTCAACCTCCGCTGTCTTCCAGCCCGCCATCAGCCACGCGAGGGCGTGGCTGTGGCCGCCGGCCTTCTGATTCGACCACCAGGGCCGGTGCAGGCGCGCCGACTTGGGCAAGCCGAAGCCGATGACCCGCTCGATCTCCCCGAAGGTGGCTCGCTGTTCGCGAATCTCCATGTTCAGGTTGTTCAGCCAGTGGTACAGTTCCTTGTACTTGCCCCGGCTGGCCATGTCCCCGTATTCCGCTCGTTTGTCCATCGCCTACAGTGTCTCCCCGCAGCGCCCGTTCGCCAAAGTACGCAAGTATTGTAGTTAGTTAGTTCTTGAATGTCAAGCCCCGCCTCCGCCATTCCCGGGAAATGGGGCTGGTGCGTAACCCTTGGCCTCTTCGCGCGGGGCGCCCCTCGGCGGGGGGGGCGGCGCGGGGGGGGGGGGGGTGGGCCCCCCCCATTTTTTTTTTTTTTTTTTGGGGGGGGGGGGGGGGAGGGGCTGCGTGAGGCCGGCGGCAATCATCGGGCGGCGCGTCTGGCGGATGTGCCAGAAGAGGTATTGGTTCGCGTACCCCGCGTTGGCGCCGAACCGCTCCCACGCCCACTCGCGCATGCGCTCGTAACTCAACTTGGCGTCAAGGCCGTAATGCTCCACCAGAGCGCGGCGCACCCACAGGTCGATCGGGAACGCCTCCATGCGATCCAGAGAGAAGAGCATGACGCAGTCGGCAATCTTCGGGCCCACGCCCGGCAGCGCGGTCAGCGCGGCGGCGGCCTCGCCGTAGGAAGCGCCCCGCAGTTCGTAAAGTGGCAGGCGGCCCGACGCGGCGGCATCGGCGGCGGCCGCCAGATAGCGGGCACGGAAGCCGCAGCGCAGTTCGCGCAGCCGCGCCTCGCCCGCTTCGGCCACGGTCTCCGGCGCGGGGAACGCATAACGCCGCGCTCCGCCCAAGCGCGCCTCCTCGCCAAGCTCGGACGCCAGCAACTCCATCGTGCGCGCGATGCGCGGGATGTTGGAGGTAGACGAAAGGATGAATCCCGCCAGAATCTCCCACGGGTCTTGGCGCAGGATGCGCAGGCCCGGGAATACGCCGATACCCGCCGCCACGTGCGGATCGGCGGCCAGGGCGCGCTGGACCGCGGGCAGGTCGTCGTCGAGGCGGAAGTAGTCGCGCAGGCCGGAGGCGACCCGCTCCGCCGGCGCGCCCGCGCCCGATTCGACCTCCGCCTCGACGCCCAAGCGCGTGCGCCGTAGGCGGACTACCCGCCCTTCCAGCACGCCGAGCCACGCTCCCTGTTCGGCGTCGTCGCGACGCCAGCGGAAGGACTGGCCGCTGTCCAGACTCGCGTCCAGGTCGAGGGGCTGATCGACCGCGAGATGGGCGCGCAGCGTCACCGCGCCTCCGCGCCGCTGAGCCACTCCCCTACCCGCTTGGCGGTCTCGACCAGAGGGCCGCGGAAGCGGACGGTGGGCGGCAGCGAGTTGAGGAACCACGCGCCGTACGACTTGGTGACGATGCGCGCGTCGAGCACGACGACGGCGCCCCGGTCGCTCTTGCTCCTGATGAGGCGTCCGAATCCCTGGCGAAAGCGCAGCACCGCCTGCGGCGTGGCGTACTCCAGGAAAGGCTTTTCGTAGCCCTCGGAACGGGCGGCGAAGATAGGCTCGCTCGGAACGTTGAAGGGCAAGCGGGCGAGCGCCAGCACCTTCAACGCCGTGTTGCCGATGTCAACCCCCTCCCAGAAGGAGGCCGCCCCGAGCAACAC
>JAPPFU010000243.1 GCA_028875085.1 Chloroflexota bacterium | reverse complement strand
CACCACGGCCGGGCCGCTCCCCTGCTCCTGGTAGGCGATGCGGACGCCGTCGACGATTGCGTAGGGCATCCCCGCCGCCCCGCCTAGAACTCCTCGTCGAAGGAGACGTCGCCGCCGACGCCCACCTGGTAGGCGGCGACGCGGCGCTCGAAGAAGTTGGCCAACTCCTGCACGTCCTGGAGCTCCATGAAGGAGAAGGGGTTGCGGGCGCCGTAGCGCGGGGCGAGGCCGAGGTTGGCGAGGCGCTGGTCAGCGACGTATTCGAGGTAGGCGCGCATGTCGGCGATGGAGAGGCCGGCGACGCCCTCGCCGAGCAGGTCGTGCGCGAACTGGAGTTCGCAGTCGACGGCCTCCTCGATCATCTCCGTCACGTTGGCGCGCATCTCGGCGTCGAAGATGCCGGGGTGCTCGTTCTTGACGATATCGATGATGGTGAAGGCGAAGTTCATATGTGCGGACTCGTCGCGGAAGACCCAGTTGGTGCCGGAGGCGAGGCCGTTGAGGAGGCCGCGGGAGCGCATGAAGTAGACGTAGGCGAAAGCGGCGAAGAAGAAGAGGCCCTCGATGCAGGCGCCGAAGCAGATGAGGTTGAGGAGGAACTGCTTGCGCTCGCGCTCGGAGCGCAGTTCCTGGAGGTCGTAGATGGCGTTCATCCACTTGAAAGAGAACTCGGCCTTGCGGCGGATGGAGGGGATGTTCTCGATGGCGCGGAAGGCCTCGTGCCGCTCCTCGACGCCGGGGATGTAGGAGTCGAGCAGGGTGAGGTAGAACTGGACGTGGACGGCCTCCTCGAAAAGTTGGCGGGAGAGGTAGAGGCGCGCCTCGGGGGAGTTGACGTGCTGGTAGAGGTTGAGGACGAGGTTGTTGGCGACAATGGAGTCGCCCGTGGCGAAGAAGGCGACGAGGCGGTTGATGAGGTGGCGCTCGGCGGGGGTCATGCGGGCGAGGTCGGGGAGGTCGTTCTGGAAGTCCACCTCGTCGACCGTCCACGTGTTGCGGATTCCGTTCTTGTACATCTCGTACAGCTCGGGGTAGCGCATAGGGCGCAGGGTGAGGTTGAGGCCGGGGTCTAGGATGCTCACGCGGGTGCTCCGTGATGGGTAGTCGCTAGTGGGCTATGGATCGGCGGGGCTAGGCAAGCCTAATGCCCGCCTGCTCGGCCAACGCAAGAGGCGGATGGCAGACTTCGAGGGCGGGGGCGGACACGCGGCGGCGCATCCTAGTTCTGGGAGCGCGGCGGGGATTGGGTGAGGAGGCGCGTGAGGGCGACGATCTGCTCGCGGAGGCGGGTGGCCTCTTCTTGGAGGTCGCGCAGGGCACGCTTCTGGATGTCGTCCTGGGCGACGAGGTAGGGCGGGGCGGAGGCGACGGAGAGGAGGTGCTCCAGGGGCTTGAGCGCCTCGCGCGCCCAGGCTGCGGTCTTCTCGACGACTTCGCGCTCGGCGGCGCTCCCGGTGCGTTCGAGGAGCATGAGTTGGCCGGCGGAGACGGCGGCGGCCTGCTCCAACGCGGGCTCCAGCACCGCGACGATGTCGTTCAGCAGCGCGCTGGCGCGGCGGATGGCGCCGAAGAGTTCGGCGGCGCTGACGCCGGGACGGGTGGTCATGGTTACTGGCAGGCCTCGCAGTATTCGAGGTTCTCGAGCGAGCAGGCGAGCGCGTCGGCCTCGTCGGCGTGGGCGTGAGCGTGGGCGTCGGGCGCGGCGGGGCGCATCTCGATGAGGGGGCGCGCGGCTGCGGTCGCGACGGCGGTGGCCTGGTTGATGCGGGTGGCGGGGCGGGAGCGCAGGTAGTAGGTGGTCTTGAGGCCGGCCTTCCACGCGTACATGTACATCGAGGAGAGTTTGCCGATATTGGGCTGCGCCATGAACAGGTTGAGCGACTGGCTCTGGTCGATGAAGGGGCCACGGGCGGCGGCCATGTCGATGAGCGCCTTCTGCGGCAACTCCCACACGGTGCGGTAGAGATTGCGCAGGTCTTCGGGGATCTCCTCGATGTCGACGATCTCGCGCCGGCGCTCGCTCGGGATCGCCTTGGC
>JAPPFU010000062.1 GCA_028875085.1 Chloroflexota bacterium | reverse complement strand
GTGCCGAGGGGCGGCCAGCCCCTCGGCTGGGGGCGTGGGGGTATCCCCCACAAAGGGGGTTTTTCTTTCTTGGGGGCGGAGGGGCGGGAATAACGGAAAAGAAAGCGGGCTAGGCGCTCCAGGCGGCGAAGCCCAGACCAACGGCAGCGTGGTGAGCGGGAACGTAGTCGATGACCTCCGCCTTGGCGCCCGACGCCTCCGCGGCGGCGGCAGCCACTATCCACTGGCGGTACTCGGCGGTGGAGCCGCGCAGCGTGTCGGAGTCGAGGTCGAAGAGGGGCGCGAGGCGCTCGCCTCTGCCCCGGCGCAATTGCTGGAGCCACCTGTTGCCCATCGTGACGTCTATAGGCCCGGCGGGGTAGCCGAACGGGCCGCCGGACAGCCCGCCCGCGGCGAGCAGCGCGACGCGGCGGGGGTCGTCCGCAAGCGCGTCGGCGATGGCGCGGCCCAACGCATAGCAGCGCCGACCGTTCGGCATGGGCGCGCGCCGCGTGTTCACGAAGAGCGGGATGACCGGGACGCCGGGAGGCAGGACGCGCGCGGCGGGGGCGACGACGGTGCGCGCCCCCTCGGCGGCGCGGTCGGCGGGGGCTTGGGGATTCTGGAACTGGCTGTAGGTCATGTCCAGTTCGCGGTCCACCAGTTCGACTAGCAGATGTTGGGCCAGCTCCTGCTCGCATTCGAGCGCGATCTGCTCGGCGGCGGGGTCTTCGCCGATGGGAGCGTAGAGCGGCGAGCCGGCGATCTCGCGTCCGGTGTAGAGAGTGATCTGGGGCGCTTGCACCTCGCCGAAGAGTGCGCCGCCGTCGTCCGCGACGATGATGACCGCGTCGGGCGCGTAGTCCGCGGCGCGGTCGCGCAGGGCGTCGAAGGCGCGCTCCGCCCGCGCGTGATGTTCGGCGACCACCTCGGGCGTCTCGGCGGCAAAGGCGTTGGGCTGCGGGACGCTTCCCGTAAGCGCGGCGTGGATGACGGGCCAGCGGTCGGCCGGCCGGTAGGCGGCGGGGTTGTGAGGGCAGGCGAGAACAAGGCCCAGCATCGGAAGCCTCCGCTCGGGGTGAGTAAGACGATGATAGCAAGGGGGCGCACGCGCGCAAGAGCGGAGACGGCGGGAGCAGGCGATGCTGGGCTTGTCAAGCAACTTCCGCGCCATTCGACGGGGAATCCGCTTGACAAGCCGTCGCGGGGGCTGTAGGGTGTCAACTTAGGAAGGTATGCCCTCCACCCACTTGCGTCACCTGCCCATCCGCACGCCGTAACAACCCGCGAGACGAAGGCCTAGCGCGCGCTAGGCCTTGTTCGCGTTGGCGAACTTTACGCACAGGGAGCGACCATCAATGGCAACCCTCGCCAACACGCCCTTCGCCCGTCCCTACGAGGAGCGGCGCTCCTTCGGCCGCCTGCGCCAGGCGCCGGAGCCCTCCAGCCTCATCCAACTGCAGATCAACTCCTTCGAGTGGCTCAAGCAGGAGGGCATCCGCGAGCTGCTGGAAGAGGTGAATCCCATCCAGGACGCGTCGGGGACGCGGTACGAGTTGCACCTCGGCGAACACGAATTCCGTGCGCCGAAGCTGACCGAGCAGGAGTGCCGCGAGCAAGAGGCCACCTTCGACGCCGCGCTCTACGTGACGGTGAAGCTGGTGATCCGCGAGACGGGGGAAATCAAGGAGCAGACGCTCTACTTCGGCGAGCTCCCGCAGATGACCCCGACCGGCACCTTCGTCATCAACGGCGCCGAGCGCGTGGTCGTCAGCCAGTTGGTGCGCTCGCCTGGCGCGTACTTCACGCGGGTCGTCGACCCGGGCACGGGGCGCGGCGTGGCGCTGTCCAAGATCATCCCCTACCGGGGCGCGTGGCTGGAGTTCGAGACGAGCCCCAAAGACATCATCTCGGTGAAGGTCGATCGCAAGCGCAAGGCGCCCATCACCACCTTCCTGCGGGCGCTGGGCTACGAGTCGGACACCGAACTGCTCGCGCTGTTCGAGGACGCCGACACGAACCCCGAGCACCGCTACATCCGCACGACCCTGGAGAAGGA
>JAPPFU010000143.1 GCA_028875085.1 Chloroflexota bacterium | reverse complement strand
TCGCCGCGACGAACTCCGCGCCGCCCACGCTCCTCCGCCGCTCCGCCGCGGCGAGCGTCGAAGGCAAGGTGCTAACGCCCAGGTGGCCGCCGCTGCCGCCGAGCGGGTCGTAGTTCAGGGCGTGGGAGGTCGCGCCGTTGACGAACGCGGCGGTGAGCGCCGGCGCCTTGACGCCGTACCCGATCAGGCTTGCCTCCGCCGCGCCGCCCGCCCCGCGCGCCACCGCCGATGCCTCGGCGCAGCCGTCGCCCAGCGCCGTCGCCGCCAGCGCAGTGCCGACGGTGTCCAACGCGATACGCTTGACCGCGTCGGCGACTTCGGGCGGCAGGTCTTCGTAGCGCAGCCCCGCCGCGAACGCGGCCAAGCGGCGCGTGAGTCCCATAGGGTCGGTGGACATAGGCGGAGGGGGTTTGCCGTAGCGGGCGCGGGCGCAGTTTGTCAGTGGGGCCGGGGCTTGTCAAAATGGCGGCGGCGCGCTCCGCGCGGAGGAGGCTGCGAATGGAACCCTGGGACGCGTCGGCGGTCGCGGAGGCCTTCTGGCGGCGGCTGGGCGAGGGCGTCCACTTCCCGCAGGAGTGGCACGGGCGCTTGACCATCGACCAGGCGTACCGCGTGCAGCTGGAATTGATGCGGCGCAAGCTCGCCCAGGGCCGCGCGCTGGCGGGGTGGAAGGTCGGTCTCACCAGCGAGGTGATGCAGCGCCAGTTCGGCGTGGACGAACCCTGCTTCGGCAATATCCTCGACGATGGCGTCCACTACTCCGGCGCGGAGTTGCCCTTCGACGGCCTCATCGGCCCGGCGGTCGAGCACGAACTCTGCTTCGAGATGGCCGCCGATCTAGCCGGTCCCGGCGTAACGGACGCCACGGCGCGGGCGGCGGTGGCGAGCGTGCGCCCCGCCATCGAAGTTCCCGAGACGCGCGGCGACTTCACGCGCCAACTCGCCCTCGCCTTCGCCGACAACACGCAGCAGAAGGCCATCGTCCTCGGCGAGGCCCGCGCGCTTGCCGACGCAGGTGACCTGCGCGAGGCGGCGGTGAGCGTCTCGGTGAACGGCGCCGTCGCCGTCGAGGGGCGCGGGGAGGCGGTGCTGGGCGGCCCCATCCGTTCGCTCGCGTGGCTCGCCAATAGGCTGGCGGACTTCGGGCAGCGCGTCTCCGCCGGTCAGTTAGTGATGGCGGGGTCGCTCACCCGGCAACTGCGGGTGGCCAAGGGCGACCGGGTAGAGGCGGACTACGGGGCGCTGGGGAAGGTAACGGTCGCCTTCCTCTAGGCGCTCACACATTCGACTGGATGCCGATACGCAGGCCGATCAGCCGCGCAGCCACCGCTACGCCCGTCGTCAAGAAGATGATGATGACACCTACGACCGATGCCGCCTCCAGGTTGTAGCCGGTGAGGAAGTCCAGTTGCAGCAGCGCCAAGGGGCGGTTCTGACTGCTGGCGAGCAGCGCCACGCGGCTCACGTCCCGCGCCGCGAACACGAAGGTCACCAGCCCCACCGATATGACGGTGGGCGTCATCAGCGGCAAGAGCACGCGCCGGTAGGTGTAGAGCCACGAGCCGCCGCTGATGCGCGACGCCTCCTCCATGTCGTGGCCTAGTTGCAGCAGGTTCGACTTGAACATCTGGGTGCCCACGGTGATGGAACCGAGCGTAACGATGAGGATGAGTACGAAGGTCGTCGAGTGGAGCGGGCGCAGGATCGGCACGCCAAGCACCATCCACAGGAAGCCCAGGCCCAAGATGATGCCCGGCAGCGCCCACGGCAGCCACGAGAGGAAGTCCAACCCCATCCGCAAGCGGAACTTGGTGCGGACGATGACGTAGGCAATGAGGGAGAACCAGACGATGCCGAGCAACGCCGATCCGAACCCGATGACCAGTGTGCTCCGCAGCGACCCCAGGAAGAGGCTGTCGGTGAGCACCTCCCGCCAGTTGTCCAGCGTCCAAGGCTCCGGCAGCCCCGTGAAGTAGCCCCACAACTTCATGAAGGTGCCCACCACGAGAAAGGACGACGGGAGGACGAGGGACAGCGTGAGGT
>JAPPFU010000193.1 GCA_028875085.1 Chloroflexota bacterium | reverse complement strand
CGCTTGCGGCGCTCCACGCGCGGGGCTTACAGTATGGGCAAGCGGAACCGCGTAGGCGCGGCGCTGCCACGCGCCGCCGGGAGGCGGAACTATGGCTGACTTTGGCAGAGTGCTCACGGCGATGGTGACGCCCTTCGACGAGCAGGGCGAGGTCGACTACGCCCAAGCCAAGCGCCTCGCCAAGGCGCTCGTCGCCTCCGGCAGCCAGGGCCTCATCGTAACCGGCACCACCGGCGAGAACCCCACCCTCCACGGCGATGAGAACTACCGCATGTGGGCGGAGGTGAAGGAGGCCGTCGGCGACACGGCCCACGTCGTCGCAGGCTCCGGCACCAACAGCACCCGCGAGACCATCGATCTGTCCAAGCAGGCGGAGGCCGCCGGCGCCGATGGCCTGCTCCTCGTCATTCCCTACTACAACAAGCCGACGCAAGAGGGCATCTACCAGCACGTCCGCGCCGTCGCGGAGAGCAGCCCCCTCCCTTGCATTCCCTACAACGTGCCCAGCCGCACCGTTACCAGCATGTCGTGGGAGACCTGCCTGCGCGTGGCCGAGATCCCCAACGTCTGCGGCGTCAAGGAGGCGTCGGGCGATATGGAACTGGTGGGCCGCATCATCCACGGTGCGCCCGAGGGATTCCGCGTCTGGAGCGGCAACGACGCCGACACCTTCCACGTCGTCGCTATGGGCGGCTGGGGCGTCATCAGCGTCTCCGCGCACCTCATCGGCCTCCATATCCGCCGCATGATCGACGACATCCTCGAGGGCGACCTGCGCGCCGCTGCCGCCGAGCACCTGCGCCAGCTGCCCCTTAGCAAAAACCTCTTCGTCGTCGGCAACCCGATGCCCGTGCGCTACTGCCTCAACAAGGTCGGCTTCAAGGTCGGCAGCCCGCGCCTGCCCCTCACCGAGCCGGACGAACGGGTCGCCGCCCTCCTCGACGCCACCCTCGCCCTCTACGACATCGACCTGCCCATCGAGGCACCCGCCTAGGCCGCCGCGCCTTGACGCGCGTCGTCGCCTGGAACATCCGCGCCGGGGGCGGCGTCCGCGTCGGTGCCATCGCCGCCAACCTCGCCGCCTGGGGCGCTGACGTCGCCGCGCTGTGCGAGTTCCGCGCCACGCCTCCCAGCCGCGCGCTTGCGGAGGCGCTCGCCGACCAGGGACTCACTCACCAGGTCACCACCGCCGATCCGCGCCGTCCGGCCCTCAACCGCCTGCTCGTCGCCTCGCGCTGGCCCTTGCGGCGCCTGCGCCTCGCCTCCACGCCACAGCCGCGCGCCAACTGGCTGCCTGTGCGCGTCGAATCGCCCGCGCCCTTCACGCTCGCCTCCCTGCACATACCTATCGCCGCTTTCGCAGGCCAAAGCCGCTTCGCCTTCCACGCGGCAGTGCTGCGCATCGCCGGACACTGGCGGCGCGGCCCGGCGCTCATCGCCGGGGACACCAATACGGGGCGCATCGACATTGACGAGGAGGCGCCCACCTTCGGCAAGGAGGCCGATGCCTGGATGGCCGATATGGAGCGCGCCGGTTGGCGCGACGCCTTCCGCGCCCTCCACGGCAACGAGCGCGCCTACACCTGGTACTCCCCCAACGCGGGCAATGGCTTCCGCCTCGACCAGGCCTTCGTGAACCGCGCCCTGCTGCCCCGCGTTGCCGCCGTTCGCTACGAATGGGGGCGCGTCCCCGGCAGCGGCGCCAACCACCGCCGCGACGCCGTCAGCGACCACGCCGCCCTGCTACTCGACCTGAGCGGCTAGCCGAAGCGCTGGAGCAGGATGCTCGCCGCCGCCGTTCCGTAGGCTACGACCGCACCCGTGAGCGCCTCCGAGCCGCCCGCGCGTTGCAGGAGCGGGCGCCCCGCGAGCGTCGTCAGCGTGGCCGCCGCCGCGCCGAATGCGCCGGCCAGTGCCCCACCGACGGCGGCGCCGAACACCGACTCCGTGCGCCGCAGGTCGGTCGGGTCGCCGAGGAAGACCGCCAGCGCGAACCCGGCGAGCGCCGCCAACGGCGCCGTCAGGACGAGCCAGAGCAGGAAG
>JAPPFU010000058.1 GCA_028875085.1 Chloroflexota bacterium | reverse complement strand
GTCCAGGCGGGCGCGCTTACCGACGCCATCGACCGCTCGCTGCCCGACGGCCACCCCGAGGCGGCCGACTACGCCCGTGCCGCTCCCTTCCGTGCCCTCGCCGGGGAGGTTGGCCACTCGCCCGCCTTCCTCGCGCACCAATACGCCCTCTCGATGGACGGCGTGGCTACCGTCGTCCTCGGCGTGAAGAACCGCCAAGAGCTCCGCGAGTGCCTCGAAGCGGAGGCAGCCGCGCCGATGGACGCCGCCCTGATGCAGCGCATCGACAATGCCGTCGCCCGCGCCTGACCGCCGCCGCCTTTGACGCTGCGCGCCGCGCTTCCTATCATCGCGCTATCCACCCGGCGCTGCCCTTGTGCGCCCTACAGAAGGCGGCTATGACAACCCTCGGCCAGGCCTACACCTCTCCCACCCGCAGCGCCGTGCTCACCACGCGCGGCCTCGTCTGCTCCGCGTCGCCCCTCGCCGGCGCCGCTGGCGCGCAGGTCTTGCGCGAGGGCGGCAACGCCTTCGACGCTGCCGTCACCACCGCCGCCGTCGAGACGGTCGTGCTGCCCCCGATGTGCGGCGTCGGCGGCGAGGTCTTCGCTCTTCTCTACGAGGCGCCCACCGGCAGCGTATGGGACATCACCGGCTCGGGCCGCGCTCCCAGCGGGGCGACCCGCGAGTTCTTCACCGACCGCGGCTATTCGAAGATGCCGTCGGAAGGGCCATTGACGCCGACTATCCCCGGCGAGGCGGACGCGTGGCAGACCATCCTCGAGCGCTTCGGCACGCGGACGCTGGCCGAGACTATCGCGCCAGCCATCGAGCTGGCCGAACGCGGCTTCCCGCTGCCCGGGCGCATCGGCTCCTACTTCCCCGCGTACCTCAACAAGCTCAATCGCTACCCCTCGACCGCCAAGACGCTTACCCGGAACGGCGCGTCCTATCGGGCAGGCGACCTGCTCATCCAGCCGAACCTCGCCGCCACGCTCCGGCGCATCGCCGAGCACGGCGCCCGCGAGTTCTACGAGGGCGCGCTGGCCGCCGAGGTCGTCCGCGCCGTCCAGGACGCGGGCGGCCTCTTCACCCGCGAGGACATGGCGGCGCACCGCACCGGGGTGAGCGAGGCCAAGGCGCGCACGACCTACCACGGCTACGACCTGCTCGCCACGGCGCCGCCGTCGCAGGGCTACCTGCCGCTCGAGATACTCAACATCCTCGAGGGCGACGACCTCGCCGCGATGGGGCACAACTCCGCCGACGCGATTCACCTGATGACGGAGGCGATCAAACTCGCCTTCGCCGACCGCCTCGCCTACATGGGCGATCCCGCCGTGATGGCGAGCCCGCTCGACGAACTGCTGGACAAGCGCTTCGCCGCCGCCCGCCGCGCCGCCATCAACCCGCGCCGCGCCGCATCGTCCGCCCAAGCGGGCGCTTTGGAGGCCGTCGGCGCGGGCATCTCCTCCAGCACCTCCTACTTCTGCGCCGTCGACGCCGAGGGCAACGCCGTGTCGTTCGTCCACAGCCTCTCGCAGTACTTCGGCTCCGGGTTCGTGGCCGGGGAGACGGGAGTTACGCTCAACGACCGCGCCGGACGCGGTTTCTACTTGGACGAGGGACATCCGAACGCCATCGCGCCGGGCAAGCGGACGATGAACACCATCCAGACCTACATGGCGCTGCGCGACGGCAAGCCTGTCCTCGTCGGCGGCACGCCGGGCGGCGACCGCCAGCCCTCGTGGAACGTCCAGATGCTCGCCAACGTGCTCGACTACGGCCTCAACGTCCAAGCGTCCGCCGACGCCCCACGCTGGCACCACTTCCCCGGCAGCGACCCTGCCACCGCCGACGAGCCTTTCGCGCTGCGCGTCGAGCAGGGGTTCGACGAGGCCGCGTTGAATGAACTCCGTGCGCGCGGGCACAACGTGGAGCGCATGCCGGAGGAGGTGACTGCGGGGGCGGTGCAGCTCATCGCTATCGACCCCGACACGGGCGTGCGCTCCGGCGGCCCGGGCCCCCCCACCGACCGCGATCCCGGGCCGGCGTTGGGGCGCGGGGGGGGGGGGGGGGGGGGGGGGGGGGGGGGGGGGGGCGCCGC
>JAPPFU010000086.1 GCA_028875085.1 Chloroflexota bacterium | reverse complement strand
GGGGATACCCCCACGCCCCCAACCGAGGGGGTGGCCGCCCCTCGGCACTCCCCGCTCCCGCGCTGGCTGGCGCGGGCGCTGCCGCCCATAAAGCGTAGCCACGCAAGCGGGGCTACGCTACAATCCCGCGCACAACGCACGCTACACGCCAGAGGTGGACGCTATGGCGACGAACGGACGCAACGGCAAGAACGGGCGCAGCAACGGGCACGCGCAGCGCCCGGAGTTGGTGATGGACGACCAGGAGCGCGGACTCTTCCGCGTCCACCGCTCCGTCTTCACCGACCCGGACATCCTCGCGATGGAGCGCGAGCGCATCTTCGACCGCTGCTGGATCTACGCCGGCCACGCCTCCGAGGTGCGCAAGCCCGGCGACTTCGTCACGCGGCGCGTCGCGGGGCGGCCCGTCATCATCACGCGCGGGCGGGACGACAAGATTCGCGTGCTGCTGAACACCTGCACCCACCGGGGCGCGGTGGTGTGCCGCGAACTGCGGGGCAACGCCAAGGTGCACCAGTGCTTCTACCACGGCTGGAGCTACACGCCCGAGGGCGAGATCAACGGCATCCCGGGCGAGGACGCGTACAGCGAGGCGTTCGATCGCAACGAGCGGCGCTTGGCGGAGCCGCCGGGGGGCACGTCCATCTACCGCGACTTCATCTTCGTGAACTTCAACCGTGCGAACGACATCAGCCTGGACGATTACCTGTGGGACGCGAAGGACTACCTCGACCTGGTGGCCGACCAGTCGGCGGGGCAGATGGAGATTGTGAGCGGGACGCAGACGTACAGCATGAAGGGCAACTACAAGTTGCTGGTGGAGAACAGCATCGACGGCTACCACGCGATGACGACGCACAAGCGCTACTTTGACTGGCTGGTGGGCGCCAACGCGATGGACAAGGACGTGATGGCGCAGTTGCTGGGCGCGGACGAGAACGAGGAGGCGCCGCGCCTCTCGCCCAAGGTGCTGGGCAACGGCCACTCGATCATCGGACGCTCCGTCCAGCCGTGGGGGCGGCCTATGGCGCAGTGGATCCCTTACTTCGGGGAAGAGCGCAAGCCGCACTTCGAGGAGATGTACCGCAAGGCGGTGGAGCGCCTGGGGGAGGAGCGCGCCCACGAGGTGTGCATGTGCGGCGGCAACCTGCACATCTTCCCGAACCTCATCATCAACGACATCATGTCCACCACGGTGCGCACCTTCTACCCCATCGAGCCGGGCTACATGGAGATCACGGCGTGGTGCCTCGGCCCGGAGGAGGAGCAGCCGGAGGAGCGCGCTCTGCGCCTCGACAACTTCCTTACCTTCCTCGGCCCGGGCGGCTTCGCCACGCCGGACGACGTGGAGGCGCTGGAGGCGTGCCAGCGGGGGTTCGAGACGGTGAAGGAGGTGGAGTACTCCGACGTGTCGCGCGGGATGAAGCGCTTCCCCCACGGCGACGACGAACTGCAGATGCGCGCCTTCTGGCGGCAGTGGGCGCGGCTGATGAACGCGCCGGAGCCCGTCTCCATCCACGGCACGCCCGCCCGCGTGGGCGCGTAGGAGCGCGCTATGACCACCGCAGCCGAGCAGATCACGCGCCAGCAGGTCGAGGACTTCCTGTTCGAGGAGGCGGCGCTCTTGGACGAGTGGCGGCTCTACGAGTGGCTCGACCTCTTCACGCAGGAGTGCGGCTACTACGTGCCGCCGACGGACGTTCCCGACGGCGACCATCACACCAGCCTGTTCCTGATTGCGGACGACCGCGACCGGCTCGAGTCGCGCGTCTCGCAGTTGAAGGGGCGGTTCGTCCACGCCGAGTACCCCAACTCACGCACGCGGCGGCTCATCTCCAACGTGCGCATCCGCGAGGCGTCGGGCGACACGCTGCGCGTTACGTCCAACTTCATCGTCTACCGGATGCGGCTGGAGGTGACGGACGCCTACGTGGGGCGCTACGAGCACACGCTGGTGCACGAGGACGGGGGGCTGAAAATCAAGGAGCGGCGCGCGATCCTCGATCTGGACGCGCTGCGCCCGCACGGCAAGGTGAGTTTCCTGCTGTAGCGTCTGGGGGGGGGGGGGGGGGGGGGGGGGGGGGGGGGGGGGGGGGGGGGGGGGG
>JAPPFU010000273.1 GCA_028875085.1 Chloroflexota bacterium | reverse complement strand
GTCGCCCTGCCCAATGTCGTGGTAGTGGATTTTCATGCCGCCCGCCTCGATGGTGCGGCTGGTTCCTTCTTCCGTGAGTCCGCCAGGGCTGACGAACGGCATAGCGCGCCTCCTGTCCCGTCCGATGGGCTTGGTGGGGCAAGACTACCCTACCCGGCGGCATATGCCAAAGCGGACTTGGGAGAGGCGCCGCCTCCTGCTATAATTCCTCAAAGCGCGGCAGCGTCGCAGGTGTAGAGAGAGAACGCGTATGAGTTCGCCAGAGCGCATGGAAAGGCTGGCGGAGGCGGTTGGGCATCTCGTCGACGCGATGCGCCTGATGGGCGCAGAGCAGGATGTGCGCGACCGGCGCATGGCCGAGTACGAGGCTCGGCTGCGCGAGTTGGACGCGGAGAGCCAGGCGAACCGGGCGCGCATCAACGAGATTATCGGCGTGCTGACCCGGATGCAGGCGGACATCGCACGCCTGGACGCCGCCTCCTAGCGCGCGGCGGAGCCGTCCGTCCCTCAAGCCGCGCCAGGGCGAACGACTTGCCCGTCCGTGGTAGAATCGCCGCCACCACTTGCTAGGAGGCCGCCCGCAATGGTCGCCACCAAGAAGTACAGCGTCATCGACTCCGCCACCGGGGCGCTCGACCGCCGCATCTTCGTCGACGAGGACATCTACCAGGAGGAGCTGGAGAAGATATTCGGGCGCGCGTGGCAGATGGTCGGCCACGTCTCGCTCGTGCCCAAGGTCAACGACTTCTTCCACTCCTACATAGGCGAGGACCCGGTCATCATGACGCGGGACGCTCAGGGCCAGGTCCACGTCTTCCTCAACATGTGCCGCCACCGCGGCAACCGCATCGTGCGGGCGGACGAGGGCAACGCCAAGAACTTCATGTGCACCTACCACGGGTGGACGTTCTCGAACGACGGGCGCCTTGAGCACGTACCCGGCATCACGGAGGCGTACTACGACGACCTGCCGGTGGAGGAGCTGAGCCTGATCGAGGCGAAGGTAGAGACCTACGCGGGCCTCGTGTTCGCGACGTGGGATCAAGAGGCGCCGAGCCTTGAGGCGTACCTGGGCGACGCGCGCTACTACTTGGACGCGATGTTCAACCGCACCGACAGCGGCACGGTCGCGCTAGGGCCGGTGAAGTGGCTAGAGCCGTGCAACTGGAAGACGCCGGTGGACAACTGCTCCGACAACTACCACGTGCCCATCACGCACTTGGGCTCGCTGAAGGCGGAGGTGGAGTACGGAGCGACGGTGATAGAGAGCCAGTACCTCACGCACCGCTTCCTGTTCCAAATGCCGAACTCTCACCACTACGTCAACGGCCACTCGCTCACCTACGCCTACGTCGACTCCGAGCAGCCGCGCCTTGCTCACGGCGTCAGCAAGGCCAACTTCGGAGCCATGGTCGAGTATCAGAAGTCGGTTCTCCCCGAAGCGGAGCGCCGCCTCGGCGCGCTGCGCGGACGCCAACTCCAACTCGAGAACCACTCCCTCTTCCCCAACGGCGTGCTGGGGTTCCGCCTCGCCTTGCCGCGCGGCCCGAGGATGACGGAGTTCTGGCACTTCGCAGTGGTGGAAAAGGACGCGCCCGAGGAGATTCGCCACGCGCTGATGCGCGGGTCGGGCAACAACAACGGCGCCAGCGGGATGTTCGAGCAGGACGACATCGACAACTGGCGGCAGGTCACCGAGTCCGCCCTCAGCCCGCTCGCGCGCAAGTACCGCCAAGACCTGTCGATGGGCGTCGGCCACCTGGCCGACACGCCCGACGAGAGCGGCGAGGTCTCGGAGCGCTACGTCTCCGAGAACAACCAGCGCGGCTTCTACCGCCGCTGGGAGGAGTTCATGAACCGAGTCGTGGGCGGACATCCCCATCGAGCCGATGGTGAAGGTGTACGAAGGCGATGCGGGGATGGGCTAGCCCCTCTCGCTTCACTCGCGAAACGCAAAGCGCCCCCGGCCCATCGGCCGGGGGCGCTGTTTTATGTGCGTTGCCGAGGCTGTCCGGCTAGCCTGCCGCGGTGGTCTCCGCCTCGCCGACGGCGCGGTCGAAGCGCAGTCCCGCCGCCGGGACGGACGGCGTGGCCGATTCGTCCAAC
>JAPPFU010000087.1 GCA_028875085.1 Chloroflexota bacterium | reverse complement strand
CCCAACAGGAGAGCGACGCCGGACCCGCCGGCCCGGACGGCCTCGCGGCCGTGCGCACGGTCGCCGCCGAGGCGCTCTCCGCCGCCGCGCGCCTGCTGGGCGCGGATGAGGACGAGACGGCGCTGACGCACGGCACAACCGAAGGAGTGAACATCGTCCTGCACGGCCTCGACTGGATGCCCGGCGACGAACTCGTAACGGCGGAGTTGGAGCATCCCGCGCTGGCGCAGGCGGCGGCGGTGCTGGAGCAGCGGCGCGGCGTCATCGTCAGGCGCGTCGAGTTCCCCGCCGACGCGTCGCCCGAGCAGATGCTGAACGCCGTAGAAGGCGCCCTCAGCGGGCGGACGCGCGTAGTGGCGTTGAGCCACGTTCAGTATTCGTGCGGCCTGCGCATGCCAGCGCGCGAGATTGCGGACGCAGCGCGCCACGCGGGCGCGCTCGTGCTGTACGACGGCGCGCAGACGGGAGGGCACCTGCGGTTGGACATGCGCGAGACCGGCGCCGACTTCTACGCGGTGTCCGGGCAGAAGTGGCTGCTGGGGCCGAGCGGGACGGGCGCGCTCTTCGTGCGGCGCGAGGCCGCCGACTGGCTCCGCCCCCTCTTCGCCCCGAGCGCCGAGCGTGGACGCGGGCGCGACCTGCGCCCCTACGAGATGACCTCGCACTCGCCCGCGGCGCTTGCGGGATTCGCGGAGGCGATAGCCATCTCGGAGGAGTTGGGGATGGACGCCATCGAGGAGCGGACGCGCACGCTGGGCGACCGGCTGCGCGAGGCGCTCGCCTCCGTGCCCGGCGTGCGCCTCACCGGGCCGTCGGCGCCCGAAACCTCGTGCGGCCTCGTCTCGATCGCGGTGGACGGCCTCGAGCCGCAGGACTTGGCGGCGCAACTGTGGGAAGAGTCGCGGGTAGCGGCGCGCACGGTGCGACTCCCGGCGGCGGTGCGCTTCAGTACGGCACACTTCAACGACGAGGACGACTTGGCCCGCGCCGAGGAGGCCGTTGCGCGGGCGGCGAAGCGCGCCGCCGCCTCCTAACCGGCGCGCGGGGCGGCTACAACATCGTGTGGATTGGCGCCGCGAATGCGCCAATGCTTGCGGAATTAGTCTTGGTGGGCGCCCGTGCCCGGCCTATAATGGGCGCCCGGTCATAGGCCGCCCCCGACGCTATGTCCTTCACCCACCTCCACGTCCACACCGAGTACAGCATGCTGGACGGCCTGAGCCGCGTGGAGGAGCTGATCGAGCGCGCCAAGGAACTGGGCATGGACGCGCTGGGCCTCACCGACCACGGCGGGATGTACGGCGCGGTGGAGTTCTACGCGGCGTGCGAAAAGGCGGGGATCAAGCCGATCATCGGCTGCGAGCTGTACGTCGCCGCGGCCAGCCGCCACGACCGCAACGCGGGCGACAAGAACCCCTACCACCTGACGGCGCTGGCGCAGTCCAACGAGGGCTACCGCAACCTGATGCGCCTGGTGACGAAGGCGAACTTGGAAGGCTTCTACTACAAGCCGCGCGTCGACCGCAGCCTGCTGGAGGCGCACGCAGAGGGAGTCATCATCCTGTCGGGCTGCCCCAGCGCGGAGCTCTCGCAACTGCTCAGGAACGGCGACACCCAGGGCGCGGAGGAGTGGACGCGTTGGGCCAAGGACGCATTCCCGGCCTTCTACCTCGAATTGCAGCGCCACGACGGCCTCGACTTCCTCGAGCCGCTGAACGAGGGGCTGCTCGGCCTGGCGGAGCGGCTCGACGTTCCCATCGTCGCCACCAACGACCTACACTACGTCCACCGCCACGAGGCGCCCCTCCAAGACCTGATGGTCTGCATCCAGACCAACACCAACGTCAAGGACGAGCGCCGCCTCAAGATGTCCGACGACTCCTACTACCTCAAGAGCGCGGCGGAGATGGAGGAACTGTTCGCCGACCTGCCGGAGGCGCTCGCGGCGACCGAGCGCATCGCCGAGTCCGTGGACATGACGCTGGACTTCTCTACGCTCCACCTGCCGGAGTACCGCGTGGCGAGCGGAGAGACGCCGGAGGCCTACCTGCGCGAGCGCAGTTGGCAGGGCTTCTCGGAGCGCTACGGCGAGGGAACCGAGGAGCAGTGCC
>JAPPFU010000097.1 GCA_028875085.1 Chloroflexota bacterium | reverse complement strand
CCCATGCTCCGCCCCAGCAGAAACGCCGCCGGGCCCAGCATCAGCCAGTAGGTGGCGGTCAGTCCGAACGTGAAGGTAAGGCGCGGCCTGTCCGCCCACAGTTCGGCGATCGCCTCCTCGAAGGAGGCCACGCCGGGCAGCCTCGCCAGCGCGGGAACGCGGCGCACGATGAACCGCAGGTTAAGCACGCCGACCAGCGCCACGAAGGCCAAGACACTGACGAAGGCCACCGGCCGCGCCAGATCGGTGAGTTCCGGCGCGCTCAGGATGCTGACCCCGATGAAGAGCAAGGTGAAGATGAGGTCGAGCGACCGCACCATGATGATGGTGGCGACCACGGCGCCCGCAGCCACCCTGTCCCGCAGCGCCAAGATGGCCAGGCTCACCACCTCGCCCCCTATCCGGACGGGCGAGAGGTTGTTCACGCCAAGCGCCGCGTTCTCCACCTGGAACAGGCGGAAGACGCGCACCGGGATATGGGCGAACGTCACGCGCCAGCGCCACGCCCGCACCCACGCCGAGAGCAGCACTACCCCAACGGCGGGCGCGATAGCGGATGCCTGGACGCTGCGCAGCGCCTCGGCCACGCCGCCCCAATCGACGCCGCGAACGGCGAGGTAGCCCAACCCCGCCCCCAACGCCAATCCAACAAGGGCGGCGGCGGCCTGGCCGAGGGCGCGGGGCGCTTTGCGTGGGATGGCCATAACGTCAGCGGGGCGGGGGGCTAGTGTCGCCCGCCATCTTGGCGGCGGCAAGGAGTTGCGCTTGCGGGGCGCGCCCGCCTGCGCCTGGGCGGGACGCTATAATCGCTCCGCCAACTCCCTTGAGCTGACCGTGAACCTCGCAGACCTTCAGGTAGGACAGACCGTCGCCCGCGAGTCGATGCGGATCGGGCGCGCTCGCGCGCTCGCCTACCGCACCGCAGTCGGCGACGACAACCCGCTCTACGACGCCCGTGCCGTAACGCCCGCCATGGCGATGGCCGCCCTCGCGATGGGCGCCGCCATGCGAGCCGTGGAGTTGCCCGAAGGCGCCGTCCACCTCTCGCAAGAGGCCTCGTTCCTGCGCGCCGCGCCCGAGGAGGCTCCGCTGGACGTGCGCGTTGCCGTGGGGCAGAACAGCGTGCGGCGTGGCGTGCGCTTCCTGACGCTGGAAGTGGCCGCCGAATCGGAGGGCGCCTTGGTCATGCGCTCGAGCGCGCTCATCAGCATCAAGGAGCAGGCGTGAGCGCGCCCGATACGCTGGCAGGCGCGGCGCGCGCTATCACGCAGGAGCAGTTGCGCGCCTACGCCGACGCGAGCGGCGACCACAATCCGCTCCACCTCGACCCCGGCTACGCCGCGACCACGATGTTCGGTAGGCCCATCGCCCACGGCATGCTCGTGCTCGCCTTCGTCTCGGAGATGATGACGGACGCCTTCGGCGAGCGCTGGCTCGAGGGCGGCTCGCTCCGCGCGCGCTTCCGCGCCCCGGTCTACCCGGGCGACACGGTGCGAGCCGCCGCGACCAAGCGCGGCGAGGAGGACGGCGCGGTCCACTACGACGTGGCCGTGCGCAACCAGGACGACCAGGCGGTGATCGACGGCCATGCGTCGGTGAAGGAGGAGGAGGCGTGACGGACGCGCGCCGCACGGTCGCCCTCGACGCTATGGGCGGCGACACCGCCCCGGCCGAGCAGGTGAAGGGGGCGCTGCTGGCCGCCGAGCGGGGCGTGCGCGTGCTGCTGGTAGGCGACCGCGAGCCGTTGGAGGCGGAGCTGGCGGGGCTGGGCGCGGGCGGCGGCGCGCCGGAGATCGTCCCGTCGGAGGGCGTGATTGCCGAGGGAGAGAACCCGGTGCGGGCGCTGCGCGCCAACCCGCGCGCCTCCATCGCCGTCGCGGCTGGTCTGGTGCGGGAGGGGCGCGCCGACGCGCTGGTGTCGATGGGCTCCACGGGCGCGTCCATGGCGGCCAGCGTGCTCGCGCTGGGCGTGTTCGAAGGGCTGGACAGACCCGCGTTGGGCGGCCCGTTCGTCGCGCTGGCGCCGGGCGTGTCGATCATCGACCTCGGGGCGCAGGTGGACTGCCGCCCGAGTCAGTTGGTCAGCTTCGCGGCGCTGGGCGCAGCCTTCGCC
>JAPPFU010000014.1 GCA_028875085.1 Chloroflexota bacterium | reverse complement strand
ATGGAGAGCGCCTCGGGCGGGTTCTCCTGATCGACGGACAGCACGGTGGCGATGATCTGGATCTCGTTGCACAGCCCTTTGGGGAAGCGCGGGCGGATGGTGCGGTCGGTGAGGCGCCCCGCCAGCACCGCCTCCGTCGTCGGCCTGCCCTCACGGCGGAAGAACGAGCCGGGGATGCGCCCCGCCGCGTACAGACGCTCTTCGTAGTCCACCGTCAGCGGCATGAAGTCGATGCCCTCGCGGACGCCGCCCGCAACGGCGGTAACCAGCACGACTGTCTCGCCGTAGCGCACCACGACGGAGCCGCTGGCCTGCTGCGCGAGCAGGCCGGTCTCGATGGTCAGCGGACGGCCGCCAACCTCTACCTCATAGGAATTCGGCATAAAACGAGTTACTCCTCTCTGCTGCGAGGTAGGAGAAGGAAATTCGGTGGGTAACCCGTCCGGGGCGGACGCCCCGGAGCGCCGAGGCTAGCGGCGCAGGCCGAGTTTCGCGATCAGGTCGCGGTAGCGGCCTGCGTTCTCTCTGGCCAGGTAGCGGAGCAAGCGGCGCCGCTTACCGACCAGCATCAGGAGGCCGCGCCTGGTGGCGTGGTCTTTGTGATGCGCGCGCAGATGGCTCGTTAGCCCGCGGATCCGCTCGGTGATGAGCGCCACCTGGACTTCCGTGCCGCCGGAGTCCTTGGCGTTTCGTTGGTGCTCGGCGACGATGCGCCGCTTGTCTTCCGTACTCAGCACTGGGAACGGTCCGTCCGTCTCTCTCGCTTCTCTTCTCTCTTTGTTGACACAAGCATACACCATCCCTTCGCGCTCCGCCATACCTCCGCTTGAATCGAGGCGAGATTCCCGCCCCGTATCAAGTACGGGGCAGGCTTTGCGCGGGAATGACGGCCGGGCGCGTTCTCCGCGTTGCGCGCCCGCCGGGCCAACGCTATGGTTCGCACGATCCCCATCACGAGCAATCAGGAGAAACCCATGCCCGGCAGCATCTGGAACGAGTACCTCGGCGCGGAGATCAAGTTCGTTCAGGGCGCCAAATACCGCTCGCGCGTCGCCGAGGCAGGCAAGCAGCACGCCGAGACGCTCATCATGACGCACGGCGGCGGCGGCCACCTGGAGACATTCGCCCGCAACGTCATTCCCATCAGCCAGCACGTCCACGTCATCGCCCTCGAGATACTCTGGCACGGCCTCAGCGACGCGCCCGAGGTGAGCGACAACCCCGCCGGGCAGGTGGCGGAGCAGATCATCGACCTGATGGACGCGATGGGCGTCGAGCAGGCGTGGCTGCATGGCGAGGCGTACAGCGGCTCCGCCGTAACCCAGGTGGCGCGCAACCATCCCGAGCGCCTCAAGGGCGTCATCTACGAATCGGGCGTAGGCATGAACTTCAAGGAGGGCGCCATCAAACCGCCCGCGCCGCCCGTCGGGGGCATCTCTATGCCGGAGCGAACGCTCCAACTGCTCAAGGATCCCGACTGGGACGGCGTCTACAAGCGCCTCGTCATGGTGATGCACCGCGACCACCCGGAGCAGGTTACGGACGAGCTGGTGGACACGCGCCTGGCGCACTACACGCGTCCCTTCACCAACGACGCGCAGACGCGCTTCTACACCTCGCTGGTCAGCGGCATCGGACGCCGCAACAATCTGAGCGAGGAGGAGATGGCGGAGACGGGGGGCATCAAGACGCTAGTCGTGTGGTGCGACGGCTCCGCCGGAGCGGGGCCGGACGCGGGAGAGCGTCTCGCCGGCATCCTGGGCGCGCAGTTCAAGCTGCTGCCCCAGACGGGCTTCTGGGCGCATTGGGAGAATCCCGGCGAGTTCAACAAGGCCGTCGTCCAGTTCGTCAAGGGCGAGACGGTAACCTAGCCACCGCTCAGGAGGTCTTCATGGCGCAGGCAGCCGACCTGACGGGACAGACAGCGTTGGTAACCGGCGGTAGCAGGGGTCTGGGGCGCGGCTTCGCGCTCGCGTTGAGCGCAGCGGGCGCCAAGGTTGCCGTTACGGGCACGTCGGCCAGCGCGTTGGAGGAGGCCGCCGCCCTTATCGAAGGCGCGGGCGGCGCGGCGTTGACCATCGCCGCCGGCGTAGCCGCCGCCGAACGCGCTGGTTGTTTCCGTAGGCAGGGGGC
>JAPPFU010000182.1 GCA_028875085.1 Chloroflexota bacterium | reverse complement strand
TAATTCCTCCGCGCTGAGGGTAAAGCCGCCGACGCTCGCCGTTCCCCCGTCGCGCAGTTGCGCGGCGATTGCTTGCGGGTCGGCGGCGTCGAGGGCAGCGCGCAGCGCGGCCAGGTCTTTGCCCAGGCGGGGGCCGAGCAGCGGCAGATTGGGTCGCACGACGGCGCGCCCCATCCCTTCGGCGGACTCCAGCGCCTTGACGTTCAGTTCGTCGAGCACCTGGCGCTCGACGACGGGCAGCAGCGCGGCGTCGTCCGGGCGCGTCTGCACCAGCGCCCGCGCCAACGGCTGCCGCACGCGGATGCCGGCCTTCGACCGTGCGTGCCTGCCCAGGCTCGCGACACGCATCGCCAACCGCACCGCCCGCTCCAACTCCTTGTCCCTCAGCGCCGCGTCGGCCTCCGGCCAATCGGAGAGGTGCACACTCGGCTCCGCGCTTTCCGGCGCAAGGTTGGCGTACATCTCGTCCGCCGCGAAGGGCGTCAGCGGCGCGATGAGCTTCGCCATGGTGAGCAGCGCGGAGTACAGCGTTACGTAGGCCCATGCCTTATCGTCGTCGTTCTCGCTCTTCCAGAAGCGGCGGCGAGAGCGGCGGACGTACCAGTTGGACAGCAAGTCCACGAACTCCTCGATGCGGCGCCCCGCGCCCGTCGGATCGTAGCCATCCATCAGCGCCGTCGCCTCCGCCGTCAGCGCGTTCAACTCCGAGACGATCCAGCGGTCGAGCTCGTTGGGCGGCGGCTCGGTGAGGGCGGGGCCGCCCGCCTCGCCCTTCCAGCGCGCGGCGTGCTCTTCGGGGCGGAAGCCGTCGATCCGCGCGTAGGTTACGAAGAAGGAGTAGACGTTCCACAACGTGAGCATGAAGCGCCGCAGCGCCTCCTGCACGAGGGCGGAGGAGAAGCGCCGCTCGGCGCCCGCGGGCGCCGCCGTGAACAGGTACCAGCGCAGCGCGTCGGCGCCGTGCTGCCGCATCACGTCCCACGGGTCGACGATGTTGCCGCGCGACTTGGCCATCTTCTCGCCCTTCTCGTCGAGAATCAGGCCCAAGCAGATGACGTTCTTGTAGGACGGGCGCCCGTCGATGAGCGTCGAGAGGGCGAGCAGGCTGTAGAACCATCCCCGCGTCTGGTCGACCGCCTCGACGATGTAGTCCGCCGGGTAGTAGGGGCTTGCGCGCAGCGCGTCCACCCCGTCCAGCGCCGTCTCGCCCCCGCCCGGCGCGGGCAGCGTAACGGGATAGTTCCACTGCGCAAACGGCATAGCTCCCGAGTCGAACCACGCGTCCGCCACCTCCAGCACGCGCCGCATCGCGCCCCCGCAGCGCGGGCACGTCAGCTCCACGCGGTCGACGAAAGGGCGATGGAGGTCGAGGCCGTCCACCAGCGCCCGCGTCTCCGGCGTCGCCATCTCGCCCAGTTCTCCCACCGAGCCGATGCAATGTTCGTGGGCACAGGCTGCGTCGGGGCATCGCCAGATGGGGATGGGCGTACCCCAGTAGCGCTCGCGTGAGACGGCCCAATCGACGTTGTTCTTCAGCCACTCGCCGAACCGCCCCTCCTTCACGTGCGCCGGATACCAGTTGATTCCCTGGTTGCCGGCGACCATCTCGTCGCGGCGCGCGGTGGTGCGGATATACCACGACGCCTTGGCGTAGTAGAGCAACGGCGTGCGGCACCGCCAGCAGAAGGGATAGGTGTGTCGGTAGACGCCCCGGCTGAGCAGCAGCCCCCGCGCCTCCAGGTCGGCGATGATGTCTTCGTCCGCGTCCTTCACGAACTTGCCCCCGCCCGGGTAGCCGTCGGCCAGCGCGCCGCGCGGGTCGACGCTGTGGTGCGTGGCCAGGCCGTGCGCGCGCCCCAACTCCGCGTCCTCCGCGCCGTATGCGGGCGCAGTGTGGACGAGTCCCGTCCCGTCGTCCGCCGTTACGTAGTCGGCAAGCAGGACGCGGTGCAGGTTCGGCCTGGCCGGTTGACCGCCGTAGGGCGCGTCGTAGGCGAGGCCCTCCAATTCGGCGCCGGTGAAGCGCGCCGCCACGCGCCAGCCATCCCCTAGCGCGGCCTCGAGGCGCGCCTCGGCGATGATGAGGCGCTCGCCGCCGTCCTCGCGCTCGGCCAGCGCGTAGGTCTCGCCAGGGG
>JAPPFU010000268.1 GCA_028875085.1 Chloroflexota bacterium | reverse complement strand
TCAGGCGTCGCAGTGGGTGGCGGCTATGGCAGGCGTGGGAGAGGAGCCGCCCGGCAAGCCGTCCGCGCGCTACCCCGACGCGCCGGCGCTGACCGAGCGCGAGCAGACCATCGCCGGCCAGATTCTCAAGGAGATACGCGCGCGCCTGAAGTTCCTACTGGACATCGGCCTCGACTACCTCACACTGTCGCGGACGGCAGGCACGCTGTCGGGCGGAGAGGCGCAGCGCATCCGGCTGGCCACCCAGATAGGCTCCGGCCTGATGGGCGTGCTCTACGTCTGCGACGAGCCGTCCATCGGCCTGCACGCCGTCGACAACGCGCGCCTCATCGGCACGCTCAAGCGCCTGCGCGACCTCGGCAACACCGTCATCATCGTCGAGCACGACGAGGCGGTGATGCGCGCCGCCGACCACCTCGTCGACCTCGGCCCCGGCGCGGGCGAGCACGGCGGGCGCATCGTGGCGGAAGGCGGCATGGCGGCCATCGAGAGCGCCGCCGATTCACTCACGGGCGCCTACCTGTCCGGCCGCCGCGAGATTCCTCTGCCTCCCGCGCGGCGCAAGGGCAACGGGCGCGCGCTGACCGTCCACGCCGCGCGCGAGAACAACCTACGCGGCGTTACGGTGAAGATCCCGCTGGGCAGACTGGTGTGCGTAACGGGCGTCTCCGGATCGGGTAAGTCCACGCTGGTGTACGAGGTGCTCTACAAGTGGCTGGCGCAGCGCCTCTACCACGCCAAAGACCGCCCCGGCGCCAGCGACGGCGTCGAGGGCCTCGAGCACGTGGACAAGGTGGTCAACATCGACCAATCGCCTATCGGGCGCACGCCCCGCTCCAACCCCGCGACCTACACCGGCTGCTTCACGCCCATCCGCGAGATGTTCGCCTCGCTGCCCGAATCCAAGGCGCGCGCCTACGGCCCCGGCCGCTTCTCCTTCAACGTCAAGGGCGGGCGGTGCGAGGCATGCGCGGGCGACGGGTACGTGCACATCCAGATGCAGTTCCTGCCCGACGTCACCGTGCCGTGCGAGGTGTGCCGCGGCAAGCGCTACAACGACGAGGCGCTGGAGATCCGCTTCAAGGAGAAGAACATCGCCGACGTGCTCAATATGACCGTTACCGAGGCGCACGCCTTCTTCGACGCCATCCCGCGCATCAAGCGCGTCCTGTCCACCCTCGAGGACGTGGGCCTCGGCTACATCCGCCTCGGACAGCCCGCAACCACCATCTCCGGCGGCGAGGCGCAGCGCGTCAAGCTCGCCACCGAACTCTCCAAGCGCGCGACGGGCAAGACGCTCTACATCCTCGACGAACCCACCACCGGCCTCGCCTTCGACGACTGCGCGCACCTGCTCCGCGTGCTCCACCGCCTCGTCGACCAGGGCAACACCGTCCTCCTCATCGAGCACCACCTCGATCTGGTGAAGAACGCCGACTGGCTCATCGACATGGGCCCCGGCGCCGGCCTGCGCGGCGGCGACGTGGTGGCGTCAGGCACGCCGGAGCAACTCGCTGTGCGCGACGATTCGCACACGGCGGCCTACCTCCGCCCGATACTCGAGCGGCACTCACCCCCGCCAACCACCGACGGGCGCAACGGCCAGCGGAACGGCCGCCGCGCGCCAAAGCGCAAAGCCCCGGCCGGGGTGTAGGGGACGGAACCTCTCGCGCCACGCCACGCTTGACAACGCCCCTGTGATCCGATCAACGATCGGGGCATGGTCGCCTCACTGTGGAACGGCTCGCCCCTCCCGCCGCCTGCCTGGGCGTCGGCGGACGGCGCATCCGCGCTCTACCTGGGCGACGCGCTGGACTTGCTCGCGGCCATGCCGGAGGCGAGCGTGGACTGCGTGTGGACCGACCCACCCTACAATCTCTCGAACGGCGGCATCACCTGCGTCGCGGGGCGGATGGTCAGCGTGGACAAGGGCGCGTGGGACAGGAGCCGAGGGCTGGACGGCGACCATGAATTCAACCTTGCATGGACGCGCGAGTGCTACCGCGTCCTCAAACCTACCGGCGCGCTGTGGGTGTCCGGCACGCTGCACGTCTACCCCAGCGTGGGCATGGCGCTGCTACAGAACGGATTTCGCCTCCTGAACGACATCACCTGGCAGAAGCCAAACCCGCCGCCGAACCTCGGCCGCCGCACCTTCACTCACGCCACCGAAC
>JAPPFU010000190.1 GCA_028875085.1 Chloroflexota bacterium | reverse complement strand
GCCGGGCGGCGCGCTCAGCGCCCCGGCGACGCGGTCGAGCAGACCGAGGCGCTCGTCCAGCCACGCCTCCGCGCCGCGCCCGGTGAGCGCCTCGATGCGCCGCACGCCCGCGCCCAGACCACTCTCGCCCACGATGCGGAAGTGCCCGATCTGTCCTGTGCGGTCAAGGTGCGTCCCGCCGCACACCTCGTAGGAGAAGGCGTCGGCGCCCTCGCCATTGCCGATGCGCAGTGTGCGGACGCGCTCGGGGTAGCGGTCGCCGAAGAACGCCACCGCCCCTGCGGCGGTAACCTCGCGGTACGCGCCCTCCCCCTTGGCGCACGCCAGGTCGTCGCGGATCGCCTCGTTCACCACGCGCTGTATCTCCGCCAACTCCCCCGGCGCGACGGCTGCCGTGTGCGTGAAGTCGAACCGCAGGCGGTCGGGCGCGACCAGCGACCCCGCCTGCCGCACGTGGCCGCCCAGAACACGGCGCAGCGCCGCGTGCAGCATGTGCGTCGCCGTGTGGTTGCGCATCACGTCGTAGCGCCGCTGCGCGTCCACCGCCGCGTGTGCCGCGTTGCCGACCCGCGCCACGCCCTCGACCACGCGCGCCGTATGGACGATGAGGCCGCCGACCGGGCTCTGCGCGTCGCTGACGGCGATGCGGAAGCCCGCGCCGCTTATCTCGCCCGCATCGCCCACCTGCCCGCCGCCCTCCGCGTAGAAGGGCGTCTCCGCGAGCGCCAGTTCGATCTCGTCGCCCTCGCTCGCCTCGCTTACCGGTTCGCCGTCCTTGAGTAGTCCCGCGATGGTCGTGTCGGCGGAGAGCGTGTGGTAGCCGAGGAACGGGGTAGCGCCCACGCCCAGCGCCTCGTAGCGCCGCTGGAGTTCGCGCCCGCCCGCGAATCCGCCCGCAGCCGCCCGCCCCCGCTCGCGCTGCGCCTCCATCTCCTGTTCGTAGTCCTGGCGCGCCTCCTCGGTGATTTCCAGCCCATACTCGGGCGCAACCTCGAAGGTCAGTTCCGCAGGGAATCCGTAGGTGTCCGCCAGCGCGAACACCTCGTGCCCCGTGAGCTGCATTGCTTTGTCACGCGCGACGCGGAAACGGTCTGGCTCCGCCGTCCACCATTCTGCGCCCTTGCCCAAGATAGTCTCAAAGTGGTCGGCAACGCTCTGCTTTAACGCTCGCGGTACATCTCTATCCTCTTCTAGCAGTGGCACCGGGTAGAACTGAAATCGTTGGTACAGAGATTCCAGTGGCATCCCGACGACACGGGCCCTTATGCCCGGATTGTCAACTATGAGGCAGAACACTCCGTCGCGAAGATATCGTCTGTAGTTCCGAATCCCTTCCAGGTATTCCTGTGCTGCGTAGAGCAATCTGAGGAAACGCCCCACTTCCTGTTCGAGAAGTTGGAGCACCACCTCCCCTTGATTCAATAGTTCGGGGTATCGGCCCGACATCCTCTCCATTACTGTTCGTGCTACCAAATTCATATCGTGGGCATAGAGCACACTGAGACGGGTCCTAGCAAAGTAGACCGCCCGCCGGACGATGCGCCGCAGCACGTATCCGCGCCCCTCGTTGGAGGGCGTAACGCCGTCCGCGATGAGGAACGCCGCCGCTCGCGCATGCTCCGTAACCACCCGCACCGCCCGGTCTACCTCCGCATCCGCGCCATATTCGACCTGCGCCAACTCCGCCACCCGCTCGCGGATGGGCTTGAGCAGGTCGGTGTCGTAGGCGGAGCGCATGCCCTGCATCACGGAGGAGATGCGCTCGAGGCCCATCCCTGTGTCGATGCCCGGGGCGGGTAGGGGGGTGCGCGCGCCGTTCACGTCCTGATTGAACTGGACGAACACCAGGTTCCATATCTCGAGGAAGCGGTCGTCGGCGCCCTCGTCGCCTACCTTGGCGCCGGGCGCGAACTCCTCGCCGAAGTCGTAGTGCAGTTCGCTGCACGGCCCGCACGCGCCCTCGCTGCCCGCCGGGCCCCAGAAGTTGTCCTTGTCGCCCAGGTCGACGATGCGCTCGGCCGGAACGCCGATCTCGTCGCGCCAGATGACGCGCGCCTCGTCGTCGGTGTAGTGGACGGTGATCCAGAGGCGCTCCGGCGATATGGCGAGCACGCCGGTAGTGAACTCCCACGCCCACGCGATCGCCTCGCGCTTGAAGTAGTCGCCGATGCTGAAGTTGCCCAGC
>JAPPFU010000199.1 GCA_028875085.1 Chloroflexota bacterium | reverse complement strand
GGCTGGAGCAGACCGGCGGCGTCCCACGCGGGGTTGGCCGCGCGCGCCTTGTCGAGGATGTCGGCAGGGATGTCCACCAGCCAGAGTTCGTTGGTGGTCTGGGCGATGCGGTTGTGGCCGGGCGTGAGGGCGCTGCCCGCCGCGCCCCCGAACACGATGCCCGTCGTCCCTGCGTCAACCTCGCGGTCGGCGAGCGCCTCGTAGCCTTGCTTGGCGCTGGGCACCACGGTCACCTGATCCTTGACGCCGGCGGCTTCGATGGCGAAGTCGGTGATGAGGGGCAGCACGGAGCCTTGGGTGCCGGGGTGGATGCGCTTGCCGGCCAGGTCGGCCACCGTGCGGATGTCGGGGTCGATGGTTACGATTGTCGTGCAAGCGGCGGGGTAGATGGCGTAGAGGGCGACGGGGTCGGGCTTGATGATGCCGGCGCCGCTGATGTCGACCCCCTGCGCCCACAAGCCGCGCGTCTCCTCGTTGATGTAGAACATCGTCCGCTCGTACTCCTCAGGGTTGCGGTTGAGCAACTGAGGGACGGCGACGGCGGCGTTGGGCTCGTCTTGGTGCTCCAACTTGATGCGCCCGTTGGTGCCCGTCTCGATCATGTCGCGGATGCCGACGGAGACGACGCCGAAGGGGCCCATGCTCAGCACGACGTCGAAGGTGGCGCTGACCGCCGAGGGGTCGGGCGTGGCCGTCGGCGCGGGCATGGACTCCGCCGGGCGCGGCGTGGGCGTTGGGTCTTCCCCGCCGCAAGCGGCCGAGACGAGGGCGGCGATAGCGAGCGCGCCCAGCAGGATGGCGGAACGCAATTTCATGGTTGTCCTCCCACCTTCTTGCGCCGACTTGCCACGCGACGGAGCGCAAGGGCGCGGGGAGGATACGCACGCGCCGCCAAGGTGTCAATGTCAATCAGAGCGCGCACGCGAAGCCCCGCGTTAGGCGCCGCCCTCCGCGCCCCCGGCGACGGCGGGCAGCGATTCGCCCGTCGGCTGCGCCGCTTCTCCCCGCGCGGTGCGGTTGGCCAGGTCGATGAAGGCGAGGGCGTAGCGGTCGGGCGCGAACAGCGGCGTCGGCCAGTGCGCCCCGCGCTTGCGCTCGAAGTCGGTGGCGCCCTTGCTCATCGCCGCGTCCTGCTGGTTGAAGCGCCCGTTGCGCATGGGGTCGGCCCATAGGTGATGCCACAACTGCGTCCAGAGCCACGTGAGGGGGTTGGAGGGGAAGTAGGCGTTGACTTGGACGTAGCGGTAGTGGTCTTCGTCGATAGCAACGTACCACTCGTAGTGGAACGCGCCGTTCATCGGCCAGTGCGGAACGCGCAACAGGCCCGGCATGCGCAGCCCCTGGTGCCCCGTGCCCTGGATCGGCGGCCCGGCGCCCCCCGCCTTCGATTGAACGCGCCGCCACAGGCGCTTGGGCGGCCACTTGCCAAGGCCGGGGTAATCGTCCTGCTCGACCATGCCTTTGGCGGTGTGGATGACCCACTCGCCACCGTCGACCGGATCCTCGATGAGCATCGGCTCGTACCCCGGCAGGTGCGCGTGCCAGACCAGGGGCAGCAACGCCATCGCGTCGTGGTGCGTCGTCGGGAAGTGTCCCGCGTCGGCCTGCGCGTGGTAGCGCCAGTTGCCCTCGATGATGCGGTCGCGCCACTTCACGATGGTCGAATCGCGCAGCAGCAGGTTCGGAACGTCCTCCTCGAGGGGAACCGGCGCGTCCCGCCCCATCCATATCCACACGATGCCCTTGCGCTCCTCCAGCGGGAAGGTGCGCACGCGTATCTTGCCCACGACCGGGCTTTCGGGGCCGTCCGCCAGCGCCGCCACGCACGCGCCGTTCGTCAGGTCGAAGGTGAAGCCGTGGAAGCGGCAGGAGATGGTGTCGGAGCCCGGGAAGTAGTAGCGCCCGAGTGAGAGCGGGACGCCCCGGTGCGGGCACTCGTCCAGCACGGCGTAGGGCTTCCCGTTGCGGCGCATCACCGCCACCTTCTCGCCCATGATCTGGATGCTGGAAGGGCGGACGCGCACATCCTTCGAGCGGCAAAGCGGATACCAGTAGTTGCGGAAGCCCAGCGCCGCCTTCTCGAACGGCGTCTCGCCCCGCCCGACTTTGACCTCTCCGTTGGTGGTCATAGCGGCCCCCCTTCCCAACGTGCGGCGAGTATGCGCTTGGGCAGCGGGAGCGTCAACCGCGCCGGACC
>JAPPFU010000222.1:1047-2199 GCA_028875085.1 Chloroflexota bacterium | reverse complement strand
GCCACCTTCCGCAACCGCGTGTCCACGTTGCCCCTGATAGGTGCGTAGTCGAGATCGCCGCGGCCTCGGCGGAGTTGCGCGACGCGCCGGGGGCTGCCTGTGCCGACGCGCGCGCCCGCCGGCAGGTTGAATAGGCTGCGGTTGAGGCGGTCGATGAGCGCGTCGCGCGGATCGGCGCGTTCGAGCACGGGGATGGTCGTTACCCCGGGCGTGGGGCCGACGGGCAGGTCTTTCAGGCTATGGACGGCGGCGTCGACGCGCCCGTCCAGCAGTGCCTGCTGGAGCGCGCCGGTGAATGCGCCCGTTCCAAGGGAGGCGATGGGCGCGTCGGGCGAGCGATCGCCCGCGCTGCGGATGGTCTCTATCTCGCACCCGCGCTCCGGCAGAGCGGCGCGCAGCGCGTCGGCCACCTGCCGCGCCTGGAAGAGGGCGAGGGCGCTGCCGCGCGTGCCGATGCGGATAGGCGCCGCCATCGCGTCGCTCCTCAGCGCCCCAAGCCTTGCGCGGCGCTTCGCAGCGCCTCCACCAGCAGCGCCTTAGCTTCGTCCGGCTTGCCCGCCTGAACGAGGGCGAGCACGTCGTCGCTCATCGCCTCCTGCCATGCGTCAGGGGGCGGATTCGCGCCGTCGGCGCGCGCTTCCGCCCGCGCCTGAGCGAGCATCTCGGCGGCGTCGGCCCACGCGAGGGCGGGCCACCGTTCGAGCGCCTCGCGCAGTTTGCGCGCCAGCGCCGGGCTTGCGCCGCCCGTCGAGACGGCGATGGTCACCGCGCCCCGCTCAACCACCGCCGGGGCGATGAAGTCGCTGAGCGGAGCGTCGTCCACCACGTTGAGCAATACCCCCTCGCGCTCCGCCTCATCCCGCACCGCCTTGTTGGCCTGCGCGTCGTCCGTTCCCGCGACGGCGGCGAACGCGCCCGCTAGGTCGCCGGACGCGTAGGGGCGCTCGCGCCAAGCGACGCGCCCCTCGGCGGCCCACGCGCCCACCACGGGCGTTACGGCGGGGCTGACGACTGTAACGACGGCGCCCGCCGCCAGCAGTTGTGCGGTCTTGCGCTCGCCGACGGCGCCGCCGCCGACCACTACGCAGCGCCGCCCGCGCAGGTTCAGGAACGCGGGGTAGTAGCGCTCCGTCACGCCGCCGCCTCTCCGGG
>JAPPFU010000222.1:0-1037 GCA_028875085.1 Chloroflexota bacterium | reverse complement strand
TCGATTGCCCCATCTTACCGCCTTGCATGCCGCTATCCTCGCACGGAACGCGCTGCCGAAGGCGCGTGTCGCGCGCTAGCAGTGTAGAGCGCAGCGCCGTCGGTCTACAATCGGCCTATGAAGCGCTTCTCCTTACGCGGAGGTCTACGCTTGAGCAACGGCCAAGGGCGGATGGAAGAACCGGCGCGCGAGCGTGAACGCCTGATTGAGACCATCGGGCGCGAGGTCAAGAACGGGCGCGTGCTGCGCGCGATGGCGGAGACGCCGCGCGAACTCTTCATGCCGACGCGCCTGCGCAGCCGCGCCTACGACAACGAGGCGTTCGCCATCGGCTACGGCCAGACCATCTCGCAGCCGCTGATGGTGGCGCTGATGCTCGACGCGCTCGACCCCGCCCCCGGCGACGTGGTGCTGGATGTGGGCGCCGGGTCGGGCTATCAGGCGGCGCTCCTGTCCCGCCTCGCGCGCCGCGTCGTGAGCGTCGAGCGCGTGCCGCAATTGGCGGAGTCGGCGCGGGAGCGGTTGGCGGCGCTGCCCGCCGCCAACGCGGTGGTTCATCACACGCCGGACGCGCTCGGCTGGCCGTCGGAAGCGCCCTACGACGGCATCGTCGTGGCCGCGTCCGCGCCGTCGGCGCCGCCCGCATTGCTCGCACAGTTGCGGGAGGGCGGACAGCTGGTGATTCCCCTCGGCCCGCCGCACGAGCAACGCCTCGCCGTCATCACCAAGACGGCGGACGGCGCCGGCGTGCGCTGGCTCGGCGCATGCCGCTTCGTGCCGCTGCTCGGCGCAGAAGGGTGGGGCGAATAGGCAGCGGGAGATGCCCTTCGAGCGCCCTCAGAGCGAACAGTGAGCGCCGTTTGACGCTCCTGGAGGGTGGGGCTAACATCGGCGTGCGCTCCGGTGCGGGGAGCGCGAGGGTGTCGTCCGCCCACGGAGGAGTGGTTGGTCTATTAACGCAAGGCGCCGTCGGAGTTGGCCCCGCCGGTGGCGGAGCGGCTTCAAGAGAACCTCGAGCGCGTCATCTTCGGCAAGAC
>JAPPFU010000030.1 GCA_028875085.1 Chloroflexota bacterium | reverse complement strand
CCGCCACCCCTGGTGACGCCGGCGCCGATACCCTCCCCGAGGGCCTGCAACTGCTCACCGAGACGTTCGCGTTCTCGGGCCGGGCGCGGCCGCTTCTGGGGTTCGGGCACTACGCCACCGTCATCGACACGGGCGGCCCGCAGGCGCTCGCGCTGGCCACCGACACGATCGGCACGAAGGCGCTTGTGGCGCAGGCGACGGGCACCTACGACACGGCCGGCATCGACTGCGTCGCCATGAACGCGAACGACATCGTCTGCGTGGGCGCCGAGCCCATCGCGATGGTCGACTGCATGCTCGTGGAGGAGATGGAGGAGGCGTTCCTCACGGAGATCGCAGCGGGGCTGCGGGAGGGGGCGCGACGGGCGCGCATCTCCATCCCGGGCGGCGAGACGGCGCGCGTCCCGGAGATGTTGCGGGGCGCCGTCCCGGGGCGCGCCTTCGACCTCGGCGGCACCTGCGCGGGGCTCGTCGAGACCGACCGCATCCTCACGGGCGCTGGCGTCGCCCCCGGCGACGCGCTCGTCGGCTTCGCCTCGTCCGGCATCCACAGCAACGGCTTCACGCTGGCGCGCCGGACGTTCCGGGAAGCGGGCTGGGAGCTGGGCCGCCATGTCGAGGAGTTCGGCCGCACCCTCGGCGAGGAGCTGCTCGAGCCGACCGCCATGTACGTCGACCTGGCGATGGCCCTGCTGCGCGAGCTCGACGTGCGGGCGCTCTTCCACATGACGGGCGGCGGTTTCCTCAACCTGCGCCGCCTGGAGGCCGAAGCGGGGTTCGACATCGAGACGCTGCCCCCCGTCCCGGCGATCTTCAGCGTCATCCAGCGCCTCGCCGGGCTCGACGACGCGACCATGTACGCCGAATACAACATGGGCGCGGGCTTCTGCGCGGTCGTGCCGGAGGCGGAGGCCGAGCGCGCCCTCGAGCTCGGCGAGGCCTGCGGCATCGCGGGCTGGCGGCTGGGCACGGCCACCGCCTCGGCTGGGCGCGAGGTCACGATCCGTGCGGGCGGCATCGCCCTGCGGGGCGGGGCGGAGGGGTTCGGGGCGGTCTAGCTGCGAGCCTGCGGGTTGGCGGCCTCGCGGGGCGGCGGTGGGGCTCGGCGGATCGACCAACGCCGGAAGCGCTCTTCCATGCGGGCGTGGCCCTGCCGCGCGATCATCTCCTCGCGCAGGCGCAGGAAGTCATCGCGCGTGCGACCGCCAATCTGGCTGGTATGGCAGAGCACGGCCTCGAGGCGCGTCTCCCAGTGGTCGGTCACGTCGACCGTGTAGTCGGCGTCCTCGCTGCCGGCGAAGAGCACCTCGTTGACCTGGTGCGAAGGGAGGCCGTCCTCCTCGTCGCGCGGGTAGTAGAGGCGGTCGCGTACGAGCGGGTAGACGGCGTCGGCGGTGAGGACGCCGACGTTGCGGTGGTCGCGGTGGTTGAAGCCGCGGCGGAAGGCGTCCCAGGTCACGATCACGTCGGGGCGGTGGATGCGGATGAGGCGCACGATCTGGCCGCGCAGCTCCTCCTCGTCGATGGTGTGGCCGTCGGGGTGGCCGAGGAAGACGCACTCCTTCACGCCCAGGGCGCGACAGGCGGCGCGCTGCTCCTCCTCGCGGATGGCGGCCAGCTTCTCCGGGTGCATCTCGGGATCGTGCGTGCCCTTGTCGCCACCGGTGACGACGACGTAGACGACCTCGGAGCCCTCGGCGCACCAGCGCGCCACGGTGCCGCCGCAGACGAACTCGGCGTCGTCGGGGTGAGCCATCACGACCATCGCGCGCTCGGGGGTGCCGAGGTCGTTGGGGTCGGCCTCGGGCTCCTGCTCGCGGCCGGCGAACCAGCGGCCGACGGCGCGGACGGAATCGGCGAGCGTCATGCCAGAACCTCCTCGCTTGCGCGGGCGGCGACGACGTCCCGGTAAAGGTCCTCCATGCGTCGGGCGACCTCGTCCCAGCGGAAGCGCTGGACGGAGTCGCGGGCGGCGCGGGCGAAGTTCGCCCGCAGCTCGGGGTTGCGGATGAGCACCTCGAGCTTCTCGGCGAACGGCTCGGGACAGCGCCACGGGATCAGGTAGCCGTTCACCCCGTCGGTCACGGTCGAGACGAGCCCGCCGACGCGCGAGGCGACGACGGGCGTGCCGCAGGCCATCGCCTCGACGGCGACCAGCCCGAAGCTTTCGTAGTAGCTGGGCACCACGCAGACGTCGGCGGCGCTGTACCAGGCAGGCAGGTCCTCG
>JAPPFU010000161.1 GCA_028875085.1 Chloroflexota bacterium | reverse complement strand
GTTGAACACCACGTCACCAAGCGCCTTGCGGTCGATGTTGCCCGTGTCGCCGAGGATGCGCAAGCCGAACAGGTCGGCGACGCGCCGCCAGCCCGGCGCGCCGGGGCGGTAGGCAGCGTGGCCTTCGGCATCGGCGTCGACGATGCTCGCTCCCAGTTCGGCGAGCGCCGCCGCGAGCGTGCTCTTGCCCGTTCCGATGCCGCCCGTCAAGCCGATGACCCGCACGTCTGCTCCGCCCCGCCGCAGGCCCTCAGGCGGCCTTCTCGCGGGCAATGTGGGATTGTATCACTGCAGGCCCGCCTACGGGGGACGGATACAATCGGATTTATGACCGAATCGGTAGAGGCGTCCACCCCCGGCGGCGAACAGGCGCGCCTCCGGGCGCGCGCAGCCGCGCTCCTCGAGTTCGACGCCGTGCGCGAGCGGCTCGCTCAGTACGCCGCCAACCCCGCCTCCCGCGAGCGCGCCCTCGCGCTCGAGCCCGCCTACGGCGTCGACCTCGTCGCCGCGCGTCAGGCCGAGACCGCCGAGGCGCGCCTGCTGCTGGAAGAGCACGGCGGCGCCGACCTGTCGATGGCTCGAGACGCGCGCCCCATCCTCGAGCGCGCCGCTCTGTGGGCGGTGCTAACGGGTGACGAACTGCGCGCCGTCGCCGACGCCATCCGCCTCGCCAGGCGCGCCAAAGCGCTTGGCTCGCGCGTTCGCCGCCGCATCCCTCGCCTTCACGCCATCGCCCGCGCCGTGCCCGACCTGCGCGCCCTCGAACGCGACCTCCGCGCCAAGGTGTCGCCCTCCGGCGAACTGCTCGACGACGCCACGCCCTACCTCCGCGAGTCTCGTGCGGAGGCGCGCGCCGCCTACCGCCGCGCCCTCGACCGCGTTGAGCGCGCCCTGGGGCGCGACGACCGCGCCGAAGCGCTCCAAGAGCAGCTGATCACCGTGCGCAACGAGCGCCTCGTCGTCCCGGTGAAGGCCGAGTTCCGGGGCCGCCTACCAGGCATCGTCCACGCCGTGTCCGATTCGGGCGCGACGCTCTTCGTCGAGCCGCTGGAGGCGGTGGAGGCGACTAACGCTTGGCGTGAGCGCGCGGCGGATGAACGCGAGGAGAGCGAACGCATCCTGCGCCGCCTCTCGGCGAGCGTGGGGCGGCGCGCCGCCGATCTCGCGTACGCGCTGGAGCTGGCCGGCAGGCTAGACGCCGCTCTGGCCAAGGCGCGCTACGCCGTCGCAACGAGCGCGTCTCCCATCGAGACAGGCGGCCCACCGCGCCTCCACGAGGGCCGGCACCCGCTGATCGAGGGTCGCGTGGAGCCGGTATCCATGGAGTTCGAGGCCGCTCCGGCGGGACTGGTCATCACCGGGCCGAACACCGGCGGCAAGACCGTCGCGCTCAAGACGCTCGGTCTCCTGGCGCTGATGCACCAGGCCGGACTGCAAACGCCCTGCGCTCCCACGACGCGCCTGCCCGTCTTCGACGCCGTCTACGCCGACATCGGCGACCAGCAGAGCATCGAGGCTTCCGTCTCCACCTTCTCCTCCCACGTGGCCAACATCGCCGCCATCCTGCGCGCCGCCTCCGGCCGCTCCCTGGTCTTGCTCGACGAGGTCGGCACTTCCACCGACCCTGAGGAGGGCGCGGCGCTGGCGCAGGCGGTGCTCGCGCATCTCGCGGAGCGCGGCGCGCTCACCGTCGCTACGACCCACCACCGCGCGGTGGCCGCCTTTGCGGAGGAGCACGACGGCTACGCCAACGCGAGCGTGGAGCTCGACCCCGATACCCTCGCGCCTACCTACCGCCTCACGCAGGGAGCGCCCGGGCGCAGCTACGCCTTCGCCATCGCGCGGCGCATCGGCCTCGACCCCGTTGTCGTTCGCGCCGCCGAGGCGCTCCAAGACCCCCAACGGCGCACGACGGAGGAACTGCTCGAGGCGATGCAGCGCGAGCGCGAGACGCTCCGCCGCCGCCTCGACGAAACGGAGTCCGCCCATCGCCACGCCGCCGCCGCGCAAGCGAAACTGGAGCGCCGCTTGGACGAGTCGGCCTCGACGCAGGCGGCGGCTATCGAGGAGACGCGGCGCTCGCTCCAAGCCTATGCCCGCGAGGTGCTGGCACGCCTCAAACGCGCCGAATCCGCCGCCGTATGGCGCCCGGCCGACGCGCCTCCCTCCGCAAGCGACATTGCCGCCGCGCGCCAAGAGGTTGCCGCCGTCCAGCGCCTGCTCCGCCCTCGCGCGTGGA
>JAPPFU010000064.1 GCA_028875085.1 Chloroflexota bacterium | reverse complement strand
CCCCACACCCTTGTACAGCGCACTGCTGTTCGTCTCGGCGCTCTCGTGGTGGAGGAACAGGTGGTTGTCCAGGTGCGCCGCGCCCCCCGCGACGGACACGCCCACCGCGTCGGCGCTCGCCCCAGGCTCAGCTAGCGCGACGTTCAGGTTGTGTCGCACCAGCCCCACGCCAACGTCGAGCGCGAAGGAGCGCAGGCTCGCGCCTCGTTCGAGGCGCGCGGCGGTCGTCTCCACGTGGAGGGCGTTCGCCCGGTGGTTGCGCGCGTGGAAGAGGCGCAAGCGCGCGTCGGCACCCAGAAGAACCTCAGTGATGGCGTTGGCGAAGTAGGGCGCGCCGTCCTGCCCCGTGTGGCTGATGACGACCGACGCCTCAGCTCCGCGCTCGCAGACGATGAGCACGCGCGGCTGCGACGCCGCGCCCTGCGCCGTCGTAATCGTCAGATGCACCGGCGCGGGCAACTGGGCGCCCGCGGGCGCGTAGAGCACGAACACGTCTTGCATCAGCGCCGCGTTCAGCGCCGCGAACGCCTCGTCTTCGAGGTCGGCCACGGCGCCGAGGGCACGCCCTGCCGCCGCGAGCGCTGCTTCGGGTGCGTCGCGGAGGCTGCCCGCGTAGGCGCCGCCGATGTCTCCTGGCGTGCTCACAACGAACCCGCCCGCGATGGTTGCGACGGTGGCGCCGTCCACGACGCACTGGGGTGGCGGGGCAGGGGAGGGATGCTCCGGCAGCGTGAACGCACCGCGCGCGATGGGCGCGACATCGGTGTACTTCCAATATTCGTTGCCGCGCCGCGCCGTTGGGAAGCCGAGCGCGCCGAAGCGCTCCGCGCCGCGCTCGCGCAGGCGGGCGGCGAAAGACGGCAGCGGTTCGGCGGCGGCGACGCGGCGGCTCGCGTCCAGATAGGCAGACTCTTGGGTCGCGGCGATCGCGGTCATAGGGCTAGCCGGCGCGCTGGGCAAGCCAATCGTACCCCTTGTCCTCGATCTCCAACGCGAACTCCTTGCCGCCTTCCGCCGCGAAGCGCCCGTTCATCAGCACGTGCACCTTGTCGGGGACGATGTAGGCCAGCACGCGGTGGTAGTGCGTAACCAGCAGCAAGGCGCGGTCGGGCGCTCGCAGCGCGTTGACCGCCTCCGCCACGTCGCGCATCGCGTCCACGTCCAGGCCCGAGTCCACCTCGTCCAGGATGGCCAACTTCGGCTCAAGCACCGCCATCTGCAGTATCTCGTTGCGCTTACGCTCGCCGCCGGAGAAGCCCACGTTGACGAAGCGCTTGGTCTGGCGCTCCGTAACGTCCAGCGCCTTGGCCTTGCCCCGGAGCAGGCGGTCGAAGTCGAGCACGTTCGCCTCCGCCTCGCCGCGCGACTTGCGCACCTCGTTGTAGCCCGCACGCAGGAAGTGGTCGGTGCGCACGCCCGGAATCTCGCCCGGCGCCTGGAAGGAGAGGAAGACGCCCGCCCGCGCCCGCTCCTCGACGGGCATCGCCAGCAGGTCCTGCCCCATAAACGAGACGCTGCCCTGTGTAACCTCATAGCCAGGCTTGCCGCACAGCACGTAGGCGAGCGTGCTCTTGCCCGAGCCGTTCGGCCCCATAATCGCGTGCGTCTCGCCGGGGAGCACGGTCAGGTCGATGCCCCGCAGGACTTCGACGCCGTTGACGGCGGCATACAGGCCGCGAACCTCCAGCATCTAGCCGATGGCTCCTTCGAGGTTCACTTGGAGCAGCCGGTCGGCCTCCACCGCGAACTCCATAGGCAGGCGCTTGAACACCTCTTTGCAGAAGCCGTTGATGATGAGCGACTGCGCGTCCTCCTCCGACAGCCCTCGCTGGCGGCAGTAGAACACCTGCTCGTCGCTCACCTTGGAGGTGGACGCCTCGTGCTGGACGGAGGCGGAATTGTTCCGCACCTCGAGGTAGGGCACGGTGTGTGCCGCGCTCGCGTCGCCGATGAGCAGCGAGTCGCACTGCGTGTAGTTCTTCGCCCCCGCCGCGTTGGGCATGATCTGCACGAGGCCGCGGTAGGTGTTGCTGCCGTGCCCGGCCGAGATGCCCTTGGAGATGATGGTGCTGCTGGTGTTCTTGCCCAAGTGGATCATCTTCGTGCCGGTGTCTGCCTGCTGACGCGCTTTGGCGAGGGCAACCGAGTAGAACTCGCCCACCGAGTTGTCGCCCTGGAGCAGCACGCTGGGGTACTTCCACGTGATAGCGGAGCCGGTCTCCACCTGCGTCCACGATATCTTCGAG
>JAPPFU010000247.1 GCA_028875085.1 Chloroflexota bacterium | reverse complement strand
CGATGGCCGCCTCGATGCCCGGCAGCGGCCTGCCCATCGAGCCGGGCTTGATGTCGGCGCAGGGGTAGTTGGCAATCATGATGGCGCCCGTCTCGGTCTGCCACCAGTTGTCGTGGATGGGCATCCCGAACGCCTGCTGCCCCCACACGACGGCCTCGGGGTTGAGCGGCTCGCCCACCGAGGCCACGTGGCGCAAGGAGGAGAGGTCGAAGGAGCGCGGCAACTCCACGCCCTGCTTCATCAGCATCCGCACCGCCGTCGGGGCGGTGTACCACACCTGCACGCCGTAGCGCTGGATGGTCTCGTACCACCGGCGCGCGCTGAAGCCGCCCTCGTAGATGACCTGCGTAACGCGGTTCGTCCACGGCGCAATCATGCCGTAGGAGGTGCCCGTAACCCAGCCTGGGTCCGCTGTGCACCAGTAGACGTCGCCTGGGCGCAGGTCGAGCGCCCACTTGCCCGTGAGGTGCTGCTGAATGACGGAGTTGTGGCGGTGGACGGCGCCCTTCGGCTTCCCCGTCGTCCCCGACGTGTAGTGCATGATGGAGAAGTCGTCGCGCGTCGTCGAGATGGCCGGCTCGTCCTCCGACGCCGCCTCCATCAGCGCGCCGAAGTCGAGGTCGCCGGGCGCAAGCGAGCCGGGGAAGCGCCCGTTCTTGTTCAGCACGACCACGTGGTTGAGGTCGGGGAGGCCGGGGATGACGCCCGCGATGCGCTCGCGCAGGTCGGGTTGCGTAACCAGTACCGCCGCCCCGCTGTCCTCGAGGCGGTCGCGCACCGGGTCGGGGCCGAACGCCGAGAAGAGCGGCCCGGCGATACACCCCGCTTTGAGCGCGCCGAAGATGGCGGCGTAGTGCTCCGGCACGCGCTCGAGGAAGGTGAACACGCGGTCGCCCTTGCGCACACCCAGGCCGGCCAGTGCGTTGGCGAAGCGGTTGGTCAGGCGGCGCAGGTCGTCGTAAGTGTAGGTCTCCGTCTCCCCGTTCTTCCCCTCCCACAACATAGCGGCGGCGTCGCCATGGCCGTCGCGCACGTGGCGGTCGATGGCCTCGTAGGCGATGTTGAGGCCGCCGTCCGGCAGCCACGCCAATTCGCGCTCCACCTCTGCCCAGTCGAAGGACGCCCGCGCCGCGTCGTAGTCGGCCAGGTTGGGCGGAGAGGCCGGGGCCTCCTTGCGGATGGTGGGGTGGCTCATCGTCATGGCGCCGCCTCCGGGGGAGATGGAACGCCGCAAGTGTAGGGCGCGGCGCGAGAAGGGGGCAAGCGCGCCGCCCCGAGACGGCGGAAGGCGCGGGCGTAACCCGATGGAACCGCCGCTTGCCCTCGCTACACTGGCTCTCGATTCCGCTTTACCGCAGACCGCAGGAGGAAGCCATGTATCTGCGCCTCGCCGGCATCTACCTCGTGCTGTCCGGCTTCGTAGTGGCGGCCTACTTCATCCTCTCCGCCGTCATCGAGGCTGACTGGGAAATCACCGCCTGGGAGATTGTCGACTGGTTCATGGCGGCGGGCGCGCTGCTCGCCCTGGGCATCGGCTGGCTCCAGAAGCGGGAGATGGAGAACCACGGCGACAGCGGCCTCGCGCGCTTCATCACCGTCAACGCCACCTTCTACGCCGCCGCCGCGCTCTTCCTGCTCTTCTTCTGGAAGTGGTTCGCCGCCGTTCTGTTCCAGAACGAAGACGACTCCGGCGTGTCGTGGGCGGTCATCGACGTGCTCTACCCCATCGTCACCATGAGCCTCGGACGGCGGCTCTGGAACGACGAATAGCGCGCCAACGGGGGCGCGCCGCGCATAGAGGACGGAGCGTGGGCTAGGAGCGGGAGCGGCGGCGGCGGCGGGCGGAGCGGCGTGCCGCGATGCGCGCCTTCTCGCCCTTCGAGCGGAAGAAGCGCCGGTCTTTGTGCTGCTTCAGAACGCCCGTCCGCGTTACCGCGGAGCGGAAGCGGCTCACCAGCCCCTCGGGGCTCTCGCCGTCACGCAAGGTTACGAACGCCATATCGCGCGCAGTCTAGCACAACGGCGCCGCGCGGGGCAATGGGGCGCCGGTTACGCCGGGGCGCGCGCGTTGACACGCTCGCGGGCGGGGCGCGAACATCAGGCGCGGATCCTGCTGCGAGTGCGGCGGTGAAGGCGTGCAAGCATCCCCAGGCGACGGCATCCCCGGCGCCGCCATCCTCTCTCTCTATGGGCCGCGCGACTCCTTGGCGCTGAGGCCCGACCAGGCCGCGGATTTCGCCGAGGTCGCGCGCGAGAGCGATGACGACGCTAGCG
>JAPPFU010000003.1 GCA_028875085.1 Chloroflexota bacterium | reverse complement strand
ACGCGCCCGGAGACGCTGCTGGGCGACACCGCCGTCGCCGTGCACCCGGACGACGCGCGCTACGCGAACCTCGTCGGCAAGCGCGTGCTGCTGCCGGTGCTCAACCGCCCCATCCCCATCGTCGCCGACGCGGCGGTCGCGCCGGAGTTCGGGGCGGGCGCACTGAAGGTAACCCCGGCCCACGACCCGAACGACTACGAGATTGGACGGCGCCACGGGCTGGCGGAGGTCAACGTCATCGCGCTCGACGGGACGATGAACGAGAACGCGGGGCCCTACGAGGGCTACGACCGCTTCGACGCGCGCGCGGCCATCGTCGAGCAGTTGGAGCGCGAGGGGCTGCTGGAGCGGAGGGAGCCGCACGTCCACGCCGTCGGCCACTCGCAGCGCTCCGGCGTCGTGGTGGAGCCGCTCATCAGCACGCAGTGGTTCGTGCGCGTGGGGCCGCTCGCGCAACGCGCCATGGAGGCGGTAACGAGCGGCGCCATCCGCATCGTCCCCGAGCGCTTCGCCAAGGTGTACCTCGACTGGCTGGAGAACATCCGCGACTGGTGCATCAGCCGCCAGTTGTGGTGGGGGCACCGCATACCCGTTTGGCACTGCGCCGACTGCGCCCACCTGACCGCGGCGTTGGAGACGCCGCGCGCGTGCGAGGGGTGCGGTTCGGCGCGCATCGCCCAGGACGAGGACGTGCTGGACACGTGGTTCTCGTCGGGGCTGTGGCCGCACTCGACGCTGGGCTGGCCGGACGACACGGACGACCTGCGCTACTTCTATCCGACGACGGTGATGGAGACGGCGTACGACATCCTGTTCTTCTGGGTGGCGCGGATGGTGATGCTGGGCCTAGAGAACATGGACGACGTGCCGTTCAAGACCGTCTACATCCACGGCCTCGTGCGTGACCCGCACGGGCGCAAGATGAGCAAATCCGCCGGCAACGTGGTCGATCCCATCGGCGCCATCGAGAGCCACGGCGCCGACGCGCTGCGGTTTGCGCTGGGCGTGGGCGCGGCGCCGGGCAACGACACACGCCTCAGCGACGACCGCCTTGAGGCGGCGCGCAACTTCGCCAACAAGGTGTGGAACGCCACGCGGTTCGTCCTCAGCGCGGTCGACGCCGCCGGCGGCCTCGACGGATGGCTCGACGCTCCGCCGCGCGAGCATCCGGAAGATCGCTGGATATTGGGCCGCCTCGACGAGACGGCGGCGGAGGTCGGGCGGCTGTGGGACGACTTCCAACTTGCCGAGGTTCAGCGCGCCGTCCACGCCTTCGTATGGAACGAGTTCTGCGACTGGTACGTTGAAATGGCCAAGGTGCGCCTGCGCGCGGGCGACGACGACCCCAAACGCGTCCTCGCGCACGTGCTCGACCGCTCGCTGCGGCTGCTCCATCCCTTCATGCCCTTCGTCACGGAGGAGGCGTGGCAACGCCTGGTCGCCGCGATGCCGCGCGAGGGCAACCTGCCCGAGACCATCATGCGCGCGCCCTATCCGCAGCCCTCCGCGCACGGCGTAGACGCTCACGCCGTCGCCGACGTGGGCCTCGCTATCGACATCGTGCGCGCCGTGCGCAACGTCCGCGCCGAGTTCCGCGTCGAGCCGGGGCGCATGCTCGACGCAGCGGTGGACACGCCGCGCCGCGCCGCCGTCGAGGCGGGAGCGCCGGCCATCCGCCATCTCGCTCGCATTGGCGGCCTCGCCTTCGGCGCGGAGGCAGCCTCGGAGGGCAGCGTACGCGTGGTGGTGCGCGACGCGACGGTGAGCCTTGCGATGGAGGGCGTGGACGATTTGGCGGGCGAGATAGCCCGTCTCCAACGCGAAGCGGCTGAAACGACCCGCTACCTCGGCGGCCTCGAGTCTCGCCTCTCGAACGAGGCGTTCCTCTCCAAAGCCCCGGCCGACGTGATCGAGCGCGAGCGCCAGCGCCTCGCGGAGGGCCAGGCGCGCCAGGCCCGCATCCGCGAATTGCTGGCTGACCTGGGAGCGTAGGAGGAGAGAAGCGCTCGTGGGGGCACGGCCTACCCTCCGGGCAAAGAAGCGCGGCACCCTGCTCCTGCTATCATCGGTTCGCTATGCGATGGCCGCTGATGTCCGCCGACCGCAACGAGGACGCCGTTAACGGCGTACCGGGGCCTGCGCTGTTTGCGGCCGGGGCGGCGGCGGCGCTGGCGCTGCATCGCGCGCAGCGGCTGCCCGCGCGCCCGCGCCGGCTCTTCCGAGCGCTGGGCGGGTGGATGCTGGCGCTGGGCGCCGTTCTGTTCGGCTGGGCGGTGTACACG
>JAPPFU010000081.1 GCA_028875085.1 Chloroflexota bacterium | reverse complement strand
CTGAACAAGATCATGATCATCGGCAATCTGGGCGGCGACCCGGAGATGCGCTACACGCCCAACGGCACGCCCGTGACCAGCTTCTCGGTGGCCGTCAACAGGTCGTACACGCGGCAAGACGGCGAGCGGGCCGAAGAGACGGAGTGGTTCCGCGTCTCCGCGTGGCGCCAGTTGGCCGAGCAGGCGAACCAGTACCTCGCCAAGGGGCGGTTGGCTTACGTGGAGGGGCGGTTGCGCTCGCGCACCTTCCAGGGCAACGACGGCCAAACGCGCTTCGTGAACGAGATCGACGCCAACCAGATCGTGTTCCTCGACCGCTCGGGCGACCGGCAGTACGAGGACGGCTTCGGCGGGTCGCGGGAGTACGAGCCGGCGGGCGCCGGCGCCGCTGCCGACGACCTTCCCTTCTAGGGCGGCTTCGGGCCGCTCCCCGCGCGGGCAATCCACACGCGCTCGCGGGGCCAGGGATACGGAAAGCGAGAGAGACGGCTATGACGACGCGCTCCGGAGGCCGCCGCCGCGACGGCCGGCGCTACTACCCTCGGCGTAAGGTCTGCTCCTTCTGCGTCGACAAGATCCAGTTCATCGACTACAAGGACAGTCAGCGCCTGCGGCGCTACATCTCCGACTGGGCGAAAATCGAATCGCGCCGCAAGACGGGGACGTGCGCACCGCACCAGCGGATGCTCGCGACCGCGATCAAGCGGGCGCGCTACGTGGGATTGCTGCCCTACACGGGCGGCCACAGCCAGATGGACCTGACCTTCCGCGACGGGCCTCGCGCCGACCGCTTCCGCCGCGACCGCGAGCGGCGCGAGGCGGAGCAGCAGGCGCGGGCGGCGCAGCGGCGCGAGGAAGAGACCGCCCAAGACCCGCCAGCCGAAACGCCCGTTGCGCCGACCGAGGTGGCGTCAGCCGAGGCCTCCGGGGAGCCAACCGACGTGGCGCCGGACGAAGCGTCCGAGACGCCAACCGAGGCAGCGCCAGCCGAAGCCTCCGAGGCGCCGACGGACGCGGCGCCGGCCGAAATGCCCGCTGTGCCAACCGAGGCGGAACCCGTTGCCGATGCTCCGCCTGCCGCTGAGCCCGCCGCCGAGTCGGAAACGGCGGCGAAGGCTTAGCGCCGCGCATGCGCCCCGGCGCGATTCCCGCCAACCAGACGCCGCGCATCGACGCTCGCTCCCCGCGCCGGAGCGTGGTCGGCGTAGGGTAGGCAGGCATGCGCCAGCGCCGCAGAGCACTACGGGGGCAGTTCGGCCCCACCGCCGCGACGGATCGGGCGAGCCGCCAACAGATCGAGCGCTCCCGTCAGCGGCTTATCCGATGGGGCGTGCTGCTAGCCGTGCTGGCGGTGGCGGCGCTGCTCATCGGGGGCTACTACTGGAACAGCGTGCGCCTCCCCAACCGCGTCATCGCGGAGGTAGGGGGCGAGGTGGTCAGGCTGGGCGACCTGCCGCCATCCGCGCGCATCATGGCGGCGCAGGCCGCCGCCGTGGGCGGCGCGTTCGTCCAGCCGGAGCAGGTGGCGCAGGTGGTCGTGGGCACCGCGCTGCTTCGCCAAGTCGCCCCTGGCCAGCTGGCCGTAACCGTTACCCCAGACGACGTAAGCCGCGAGATGGTGCTTCGATTCGACCCGGGCGCCGTCGCGTCCGCCGGCGGCGGCGCGGTTCCCACGGAACTCGGGCAGGAAGCGCAGGAACTGTACGACGGCTTCCTTGAAAGCGTGCGGGTGTCGGACGCGGAATACCGCGCGTACGTGGAGGGCGAATTGTACCGCAGGGGGGTGACGGCGGCGCTCGACGCGCTGACGGCGGACGAGCAGGAGGCGGTGCTGTTGGACTGGATCATCACGGCGACGTCGCGGGAGGCGCAGGAGACGCGCGAGCGCCTAGACGCAGGAGAGGAGTTCGCCGCCGTCGCCGCCGACCTGCACACGCCCACGGCGTTCGAGGACACGGACGGGCGCGTAGGGTGGGTCCCGCGCGGCGCGTTTCCCGAATTCGACGAGACGATGTTCGGCGCGGCGCCTGGAGATATCCTGGGCCCGTTGCTGGGGACGCAGATCGGCAGCGTAGTGCTGCGGGTTGCGGACGGCCCGGCGGTCAACCCAATCGAGCCTGGGGTGAAGGCGTTCCAGGTGCGCAACGCCACTGACAATTGGTTCCGCCAGCAGTGGTCGCAGCACGTCTTCGACTACGAAGTGTCCGAGGACTCTGCCCAATGGCTGGCCGACAACCTGTAGCAATGAACGGCGGCGCAGTCGGCATCGGACTTCTGGGGCACGGCACGGTCGGGGCGGCGGT
>JAPPFU010000052.1:1148-2312 GCA_028875085.1 Chloroflexota bacterium | reverse complement strand
GCCACTACTGGCTCTCCGGCCTCGCGGGGCTGGAGCTGGCCGAGGCGTGGGGCGCCCGGCACGTCGCGACGTTCCACACGCTGGCGGAGGTCAAGCTCTTGGCCGACCCCGGCGGCGAGGAGCCGCCAGAGCGCGGCCCCGCCGAGCGGCGCATTGTCGCGGACGCCGACGCCCTTGTCGTCTCGGACCGGCACGAGCGCGAGCTGCTCGCGAGGCACTACGACGCGCCGCGTGACAGGGTCGCCGTGCTCCCCGGAGGCGTCGACACGGAGGCGTTCCGCCCGCTTGACAGGGCGGAGGCCCGGCGAAGGTTGGGGCTGGAGAACAAGCGGGTGCTGCTCTGCGTGGGCAGGCTGGACCCGCTCAAACGGTTTGACCTTGCGGTCTCGGCGGCCGCGCTGCTGCGGGAGCGGCATGAGGTGGAGGTGGTTGTGGTGGGGGGCGATCTCAAGAGAGACCCGGAGGCGAGGCGCTTGATCGCGCTTGTGGAATCCTTGGGCATGGCGGGCAACGTCCGGTTCGAGGGCGCCGTCCCGCACGACGAGCTGCCGTGGCGCTACAGTGCCGCCGACGTCGTGCTCGCCCCCTCCTGGTATGAGAGCTTCGGCCTCGTCGCGCTGGAGGCGATGGCCTGCGGCACGCCCGTCGTCGCCGCCCGGACCGGCGGCCTCGCCTCCCTCGTCCGCGACGGCGAGACCGGCTACCTCGCCCCCCAGCACACGCCTGAGTGCTACGCGGACCGCGTCGAGGTCCTCCTCGCCAACGACGCCCTCCGGGAGGCTATGGGCCGCGCCGGACGCGCGTGGGCGGAGTCCTTCTCGTGGGACGCCGTCGGCCAGCGCTTCGCCGCCTTCTACGGCGGGCTGCTCACAGCGGAGGCGGCGCGATGACCAGGGAAGAGATGCTGGAGCGCCTCCGGACGGCATGGTCCTCCACCAGGTTCTTCCTCGCGCAGTTCCGGAACTACATCGTCACCGGCCTCGTCATCATCATCCCGCTGGCGGCGACAATCTTCATCCTGCGGTTCATCTGGGACTTCCTCTACAACTTCCTCCTGCCCCTCTTTGAGGTCGCCCAGACCAGCATCCCCTTCATCGCAGGCATCTACCTGCAGATCATCATCGTCGCCATCATCCTGACTTTCCTCTACGCCCTCGGCCGGGC
>JAPPFU010000052.1:0-1138 GCA_028875085.1 Chloroflexota bacterium | reverse complement strand
CCGCCGGCGGCCAGGTCGAGCGCTACTGGCACGGCGCCATCGAGAGCATCCCCGTTGTCCGCAGCTTCTACCGCGTCGTCCGGCAGGTCGTCGATATGTTCTCCGCCACCAACCCCCTCGCAAATCAACCCGTCGTCGTGCTGGAGTACCCGCGCATTGGCGCCCTCGCCCTCGGCATGATCACCAGCCGCTTCGTCATGCCCGACGGCGAGGAATACCTGACGATCTACATCCCCACCATCCCCATTCCCACGTCCGGCTTCATGACCTTCGTTCGGGAGAGCGAGGTCACGCCGACCGACATCACCTTCGACGAGGCCATGCGCATCATCTTCTCCGGCGGGGTGCTGGCTGAGGAGATCACCCGCGAGCACTTCAGGCGAAGGCACAGGGTGGACAAGGGAGAGCCCGACGAGGAGAGCGCGGCCCTGGCGGCCGAGCGGTCGACGATGGACTAGCCCGCGCTCAGGTCCGCCTCGAACCACCGCCTCCCGTTGACGCGCTGGAACCCGACGGACTCGTACAGCTGCCGCGCCGTGCTGTTCTCCGCGTCGACGGTGAGCTCGATGGTCCGGGCCCCGCGCTCCAGCAGCAGCCGCATACCCTCGAGGAGCGCCGCGCGGCCCAGCCCCAGCCCCTGGTGGCGGGGGTGCGCCCCCAGCATCAGGATGCTCCCCGCCGCTGCCGGCGGCTCCCCGACGGTCATCGTCGAGCAGTACGCGGCCACGTCGTCCCCGCTCACCAGCAGCGCTACGCCCTCCGCCGTCGTGCGGCTCATCCCCACGCTGTAGGCGATCTGCTCGACGGTGTTCGGCGAGAACCCCCACTGCCCGCTGAACGCCGCGTTCTGCGCCTCCGCCAGCGATGCCGCGTCGCCCGCCCGGAACCGTCGCGCGACGATTCCCGGCGGCAGCGCCGCCGCCGGCGCCGTCGAGCCTGCCCAGCGCAGGACCACGTGCCGCCGCACCTCGGCGAACCCCATCCGCCGCAGCGCTTCCGAGTGCGCGGCGTCGTCCTCCGGCGAGGGCGCCCGCGCCACCGCGGCGCCCTGCTCGCGTCCCCGCTCCTTCGCCCACGAGATGAGCATTCCCCCGAGGCCTCGGCGCCGCTGATCCGGCAGCACGCCGCCTTCCAGCAC
>JAPPFU010000274.1 GCA_028875085.1 Chloroflexota bacterium | reverse complement strand
GGCGGAGGCGGCCGGGCGCCACCTCGCGCGTCTGCTGGGCGCCGACGCCGAGGCGGTGCGCGCCATACGCGGCCTGGCCGCCAACGCCGAGTCGGCCGGCGGCCCGCTCTTCGGCGTCAACGGCGTGGTCGTCATCGGGCACGGGCGCTCGTCTGCGGCCCACTACGCCAACGCCATCGTTCGAGCCGCCGAAGTGGTGGAGAGGGGCGTCGTGGAGGCCATGCGCAGCGAGATGGCCGCAGCGCTGGCCAAGACGGAGGCGCGGGAGTGAGCGGGGCGCTGGCGGGCAAGCGGGCGCTGGTTACGGGCGCGAGCCACGGCATCGGACGCGCCGTGACGCTGCGCTTCGCGGCGGAGGGGGCGCGCGTCGCCATCAACTACCGCTCCGACCGCGCCGCTGCGGAGGAGGCCGTCGCCTCCATCGAGGCGGCAGGCGGCGAGGCCGTCGCCATCGGCGGCGACGTCTCGCGGCCGGACGAGGCGGCGGCCCTGGTGGAGTCGGCGGCGAGCGCCTTCGGCGGCGTCGACGTGCTCGTGAACAACGCGGGCGTCACGCGCGACGGCCTGCTGCTCCGGATGGAGGAGGAGGCGTGGGACGCGGTGCTGGACACGAACCTGAAGGGCGCGTTCCTCTGCTCGAAGGCGGCGGCGCGGCACATGACGCGGGCACGCTGGGGGCGCATCGTCAACATCTCCTCCATCGTTGGCCTGACGGGCAACGCGGGTCAGGCCAACTACGCCTCCGCCAAGGCGGGGCTGATCGGTCTGACCAAGACGCTCGCCCGCGAGTTGGCCTCGCGCAACGTCACCGTCAACGCCATCGCGCCGGGTTTCATCTCCACGCGCATGGTCGAGAGCCTCTCCCCGGAGACGCAGACCCGCGTGCTGGAGCGCATCCCCTTGGGCCGCTTCGGAACGCCTGACGACGTGGCCGCCGTCTGCGCCTTTCTGGCGAGCGACGACGGGAGCTACATCACCGGCCAGACGCTCGGCGTCGACGGCGGCCTCGTCATCTAGGAGCAGCAGTTATGACCCTCCCACCCCAAGAGCACCTCGGCCCCGGCGATCGCATCATGGTGGTGGTCGCCCACCCGGACGACGCGGAGTTCATGTGCTCCGGCTCCGTGGCCAAGTGGACGCGCGAAGGGCGCGAGGCGGTCTACGTGATCGCCACCAACGGGAACAAGGGAACATCCGACCGCGACGCGGATCCGGCGGCGCTGGCGGCGCTCCGGGAGGCGGAGCAGCGCGCGGCATGCGCCATCCTGGGCGTGGAGACGGTGGAGTTCCTGCGCTACGAGGACGGGACGCTCCAAAACACGTTGGAACTGCGGCGCGAGGTGGCGCGCCTCATCCGCGTTCACCGCCCCTCGGCGGTGGTTACGGAGGACCCGACGGCGCGCTTCGTCGGCAACCGCGTCAACCACCCCGATCACCGTGCCATCGGCGACGCGGCGGTGGACGCCGTCTTCCCCTCGGCGCGCGACTTCCACATGTGGCCCGAGATGCACCACGAGGAGGGGCTGGAGCCGCACGTGGTCGATCACCTCTACGTGAGCGGCCGGGGCGGCGAGGCCAACGTGCGCGTGGACATCTCCGAGACCATCGAGGCGAAGATCGCGGCGCTGCGCGCCCACGCCAGCCAGGTGCGGAACCCGACGCCCGAGTTCGACGAGTTCGTGCGCGGCATGGCGCGCCGCAACGCCGAAGGCTCGCCCTACGAGTACGCCGAGTCGTTCCGCTACTTTTATCTGGGCGCGCGCCCGCCCTCGCAGAACGCCCCGCCCCCGAACACGCCTATCCGCGCGTAGGACCCCGCCCCGCTCATTAGGAATCGCGGGGGCTAGCCCCCGCATTCTTATATTCTTGTTATCTTTCCTATCCGAAATCGTGTAAGATTGTCATATGGAACGCGGAGATTGGAGCGGGGAAGCCGTCCGCCGCCTGCGCGGGCGGCTGGGCGTCTCGCAGCAGGAGCTGGCGGCGCTGCTGGGCGTGCGCCAGCAGACGGTGAGCGACTGGGAGCGGAGCCTCCACGCGCCCCAAGGCGCGGCGCGGCGGATGCTCTCCATGGTCGCCGAGGAGCGCGCCCGCTACGATGTCAAGCCGCGCCCGCGCAAGGGCCGCCCGCCGCCCGCGGCGGAGGAACGATGACGGCCTACGCCGCCGGGTCCTCCGGCGCTCGCTGGCTCGCCGAGAGCGGAGCGCTGCCCGAGCGCCTGCTGTCTCGGCTGTGGCGCGAGCGGACGGGGCGGCGCCTCACGGCGACGGACGGGCGGCGCGTCGAGGTGCTCTACCCCGGGCGGCCCGCGCCGG
>JAPPFU010000259.1 GCA_028875085.1 Chloroflexota bacterium | reverse complement strand
GCGCGGGCAACATCCTCGGCGCGGAGCAGAGCGGCCACGTCCACGCCGTCGGCTTCGACCTCTACACTCGCCTCCTCTCCGAGGCCGTCCAAGACCTGCGCCGCGAACCCGGCGCCGCGCCCGCGCCCGCCCCCTCCGCCGACCCGCTCATCGACCTCGACGTCCCCGCCTCCATCCCCGACGACCTGGTGGAGCACCTGCCGTCGCGCATGGCCATCTACCAACGCCTCGCCAAGGCGCGCACGGCGGCGGACGTGGACGACGCCGCGCAGGAGCTGCGCGACCGCTTCGGCCGCCGCCTGCCCGACGAAGTCCACAACCTGCTCTTCGGTCTCCGCGTCTCCGTGCTCGCGCGGGAGGCGGGGGTGGAGGCGGTTACGCGGCGCGGCGGCGAGATTACGCTGAAACTTCCCCACCCCGTAGGCGGCGCGCGCATCGCGCTCGAGAAGGCGCTCAGCAACGGCGCCCAAGTCGGCCATCAGCAGATACGCCTCCCGGCCAACAGCGCCTCCGCACTGCCCTGGGGCCGCGCGCTCCTCGAAGCCCTGACCGCCCTCGCCGACTTCCAACGCCACGCGGCAGAGTTAGCAACGGCGGGCGCGCGCTAGCCGGCGGGAGTGCGTGGGGGTCGAACCCACCCCGAACCAGGAATCTGGCCCGGCAACGGTTTTGAAGACCGCGAGACCCACCGGGGCCCATCCACTCCCGCAAAGCAACGGCGCCCCGGTCCTTGCCGCCGAGGCGCCGCGCATTATCGACGTTGTGGCGGCGGGCGCGACGCGCCCTTAGCCGCTGAGCGCCTGGTCGAGCGTCTTCTTGAGAACGGCCTTGGGCACCGCGCCGACCACCTGGTCAGCCACCTTGCCGTCCTTGATGACGAGCAGCGTCGGGATGCTGCGGATGCCGAAGTCCATCGCCGTCTTGGGGTTCGCGTCCACGTCCACCTTGGCGAAGGCGATCTTGCCGTCGTACTCCTCGGACAGCTCCTCGATCACCGGCGCAATCATCTTGCACGGGCCGCACCAGTCGGCCCAGAAGTCGACCAGCACCGGCTGGGACGCGTCCAGCACCTGGCCTTGGAAGTCGCTGTCGGTAACTGCGAACGGCTTCGCCATTGTTGCCTCCCTGGGGCGCGGCCCCGGCCTGTCGGATAGCGCCACGCCGCTGCGCGGGCGCACAGGTTCAGTCTACGCTCACCCGCCGAGCACGTCAACGCGCGGGCGGCTGCCGCCCCGCCGTGAAGCGCATGCCGTACTCGCACGCCTCATCGCAGGGGTCGCCCAGGGTCTCGCAGCCTGTGTACGACCGACCGTGCGTATGGCAGTACGGCTCTATCTCCTCAAAGGTGTGATTCGCACCGACCTTATGCGCCTGCCCCGCGCCACGGAGATAGTAGTTTCGGACGCGCGCGTACCCGAAGTGAAAGTCGGGGTGGTGGTTTCCCGCCTGCGCGTCCTGGTACGCCTGGAAGATTGCGAAGGCGCTCTCCTCAATAGCTGCCCGGGTCCCAGGCCGATGGAGCATGGAGATGACGATACTCTCGTACCAGGGGGAGTTCCTAGAACTCCGGGGGTCAAAGCCTATGTACCGCAGCTGCTCTTGGATTGCGCTTATTTCATCATAGAACGCCATAGATCCCTCCATATTGTGTCAGCGGGGAGCTCCTCACTCCACGAGGCGGGCGACGGCGGCGGCGATGCCTACGCCGCCTGCGATGCCGCCGAGGATGGTCGGGATGATCCAACGCAGCAGGCGCGACTCGAGCGCCGCAAGGTCGGCCTTCGTAGCGAGATGCTCATAGGCGCCTTCGAGGCGGCTCACGCGCTGCGCGGCGCTTGCCCGCCCGACCCGCCTCCGCGAACCCCACGTCGGCGAAGGCGGGAGTGAAACCCATGAAACGGTAGCTGGACGTGTCAGGCGGCACGGGATACGCCTCCACGACGGCGGCGCCGTTGCGGGCAGCGTAGGCGGTTGCGGCATCGATGAGCGCGCGCATCACGCCCCGGCGCGCGTAGGCGCTGCGGACGTAGAAGCAGGTGATCGACCAGACCGCGTCCGGCGGCTCGCCTCCGTTCACGCCGCCGAGCGGGGCGAACGTCTCGCGCGGCCCGACGGAGCACCACGCCACCGGCTCGCCGTCGTGGTAGGCGAGCAGGCCGACGGGCACGCCTCCGCGCGCCGACCCCTCCAAAAGCGCTTTCTGCCCCGCCCGGTCTTTGGGTCTGCGGCCTGTTGCGTCCCTGCGGAAGACGGAGCACCAGCACCACTTCGGGCCGCCGCGCGCCTCGAACAACCGCTCCAGGTCGGGCCACGTCTCCGCGTTCACCTCGCGCG
>JAPPFU010000044.1 GCA_028875085.1 Chloroflexota bacterium | reverse complement strand
ATATTCACCAGGCTGGACCGAGGCCCACTGACCGGTAGCCACCGAGGAAGCCGAAGCAAGGGCGGTGGATCGATCAGAGTCGAGTACAGCGCCCGCGGTAAGAACGCGTGCACACCCTCCCTGGCCCCATCCTCACTACAAGACCACTCCCTTCACACAGCTCGCAAGGCACTACACGCGAGCAATGTGCCGTTCAACATGGGACGTTAGGATATCAGCAAGCCGGGGCATCGGAATGGCAGTCAAGTACCCACAAGCAGCAAGAGCGAACGGCGCATCGTAGGCCGGAGCGGACTGCGATGAGGCGGCCGGGAACTACGTACACGCCTACGCAGTGCTGCATGGGAAGCCCAAGGCAGCCCAAGCCCTCGGCGTCTCCCGCTACGTCCTGTGGCGCTTTCTCCATCGCGGCCACACAGGACGTGTCACTCCCCAGGCGGTGCTGGAGCACGGGGGCGGCACAGGCGCTGTAGGGCGCCGAGGAGCGCCTGGTGCTCCAAGCGTAGGCGGCGGGGAACCATTGCTTGGCCAGCTCGCCGCTCGCGCGCAGGCCGCCGTCGAAGCCAACGGTGGCGCTGCGTCCGATGAGTGACTGCCCCCACGCGGTAACCGCGACCTATGAGGGAGAGGCCGGCCAAGCGCCGACGAGCTGCTGTCTCCTGTGCGGCGCATACCTGGACAGGCTGTGCGTGCGCTCGCCGTCCTCCGGAGAGGACGCGCCGCTCCCAGGTGGCGCTCGCGGACGATTCGGGGTAGAGGGCCAGCTGTGCGGAGGCGAGGCGCGGGTGGTTCTGCTGAACCACGCGTGAGAACGCTGCAAGGATGCTGTCCCCAGCACACGGATGGGCAGCGCTCAAGGTGGCTGCGGTGGTAGGCTACAGGCTGCTGCTATGCCCGAGTTTTCGTTGGAGAGCATGCCGATGACCACCGCGCGCCGTGGGCGGAAGCCGAAGGGCGAGCCGGTAGCGGCTGCGCCCGCCGACGTCCGCGCTCAGCTGTGGAAGACGGCCGACGCTCTGCGGGGCAGCATGGACGCCGCCGAGTACAAGCACGTCGTCCTCGGCCTCGTCTTCCTCAAGTACATCTCCGACGCGTTCGAAGAGCTGCACGCGCGGCTTGTCGCCGAGCAGGATGAGGGCGCCGACCCCGAGGACCGGGACGAGTACATCGCCAGGGATATCTTCTGGGTTCCTCCCGGGGCCCGCTGGCAGTATCTCAAGAGCCAGGCGCGTCAGCCCGTCATCGGCGAGTTGGTGGACGGCGCCATGGCCGCCATCGAGCGGGACAACCCGGCGCTCAAGGACGTGCTGCCGAAGGATTACGCGCGGCCTGTTCTCGACAAGACCCGCCTGGGGCAGGTCGTCGACCTCGTGAGCAATATCGAGGTGGGCGGGGTCGAGGCTCAGGCCACGGACGTGCTGGGCGACGTCTACGAGTACTTCCTGGGGCAGTTCGCTTTGGCGGAGGGCCGGAAGGGTGGCGAGTTCTACACCCCGCGCAGCGTCGTGCGCCTCCTGGTCGAGATGCTGGAGCCGTACCGAGGCCGGGTCTACGACCCATGTTGCGGCTCCTCCGGTATGTTCGTCCAGTCGATGGACTTCATACGCGCCCACGCCAGCGGCAACGGCAACGGCGGCAGGGCGAACCGCGACATCTCGATTTGGGGCCAGGAGTCCAACTACACGACGTGGCGCATGGCCAAGATGAACCTTGCCATACGCGGCATCGAGGGCCGGATCGAGCACGGCGACACCTTCCACAACGACCGCCACCCCGACCTGCGGGCCGACTACATCCTCGCCAATCCGCCCTTCAACGTCTCCGATTGGGGCGGCGAACGGCTGCGGGACGACAAGCGGTGGGTATACGGCACCCCGCCGGCGGGCAACGCCAACTTCGCCTGGGTGCAGCACTTCCTGCACCACCTCGCGCCGCGGGGCGTCGCCGGCTTCGTCCTGGCCAACGGCTCCATGTCGTCGAACCAGTCGGGCGAGGGCGAGATTCGCAAGAGCATCATCGAGGCCGGGCTCGTGGACTGCGTCATCGCGCTGCCCGGCCAGCTCTTCCGTTCCACACAGATACCCGCCTGCCTCTGGTTCCTGCGCAAGGGGCGCGGCAGCGGGGGCGACACGCTGTTCATCGACGCCCGCGGCCTCGGCCATATGACCGACCGCACCCACCGCGACCTGTCGTCCGAAGACATTGCCCGCATCGCGGGCGCCTACCACGCGTGGCGCGGCGGAGACGGCGCGGGCGCCTACGCCGACGCCGACGTTCCCGGCTTCTGCAAGAGCGCGGCGCTCGACGAGATCCGCAAGCACGGGCACGTGCTCACCCCCGGCCGGTACGT
>JAPPFU010000201.1 GCA_028875085.1 Chloroflexota bacterium | reverse complement strand
GTCCTCCTCACGACCAACGCGGGGTGTGCCGAGGGGCGGCCAGCCCCTCGGCTGGGGGCAAGGCGCCTACCCGCCACCGCCGCGGAATCGCTACGGAGCGGCGGAAGCTGCTTTGACCACCGACCGTGCGCGGCTCGGCTTCACGGCCACCATCAGCAGCGCCGTCAGCAGCCACGTGCCGACGAGCGTGCGGTAGGCCCACAGATAGGCGTCCGTCGCGTCGAAGATCGCCCCCGCGAAGACCGGCCCGGCCGCAAGCACGAACGTCGTGAAGAACTGCGTTACGCCGGTGATGGCGCCCAACGAGCGCCGCCCGAAGTACTCCGGCCAGATCAAGGGTTGCAGCACCACGAAACCGCCCAGCATCAGGCCGTGGTAGGCCACTATCAAGAACAGCGCGGTCTGATTCCCCACGCCCAGCTGTAGCGCCACGCCCCCCGCCGTCAGCACCGATTGCAGCACGATGGCCCGCCTCACCGTGAGACGATCCGCCACGTAGCCCCAGATGAACCGCGACGCCGTCGAGAACGCCCCGTAGACAGCCAACCCCGACGCGGCCACCGCGGGCGTGAACCCCACGCTCTCGAAGTAGGGAACCATGCTCGATGCGTTCGTGGACATGGAGAAGAGTCCCACGCCGGTCGCCAGCGTCAACAGCCAGAGCGTCGGCGAGCGCAGCGCCTCTCCCACGGTCGCGCTGTGCTCCTGATCGGCGCCCCTTGCGCCCAATAGAGCGCGATAGGCGGGCGACGCCGCCCCGTCCGGCAGCAGGCCGACGTCCTCCGGCGAGCGCCGGACGAACAATGCCAGCGGCAGCAGCAGCGCGAGCGTCAGCGCGCCGAGCCATACCCAGCCCGCCCGCCAACCGGCTGATTCCACCAGGATCTAGGCCAACGGGCTGACCACCAGCGCCGAAAGCCCGCTGCCGGTCGCCGCCACGCCCATAGCGATGCCCCGCCGCATGACGAACCACTTGGGGATGAGCGCCCCGACGATCAGCCGTCCCGTCCCGATGCTGCCGACTCCGCCAGCAAAGCCGAACAACAGCAGAAACTCGAACTGGCTGTCCACCCAGTACAGCGCCGCCATGGAGCCGCCGTCCAGCAGCGCGCCGGAGACGAGCAGGAGCACCGGCCCGTGCCGTTTGTCCAGCACAAACCCCAACAGCAGTCCGCCGACGCCGCCGACGATCCAGCGAACGGTGAGCGCCCCCATGATGCCCGCCCGCGCCCAGCCCGTGTCCTCCTGCATCGGCCCCACGAACACTTGCAACGCCCAAAAGGCCGTGCCGTTGCTGACGAACATCGTCATGAACCCGGCGCCGACCACCGTCCACCCGTAGTAGAAGGGCAGGCGCCGAACGAGGGAGGAGATCACCGAGGGCGCTGGGCCGAGGCTAGCCACCGGCGCCGGCAATGGCGTCGACCTCGATCTCGACTAGCATGTCAGGATGGGCAAGCGCCGTGGTGCCGATGAGCGAACTGGCCGGACGCACGGCGTCGAAGCGCTCCTTGTGCGCCCGCGAAAAGCCCTCGGCCAGTGTCATGTCGGTCACGAAGGTGCGCGTCCGCACCACGTCGGCCATCGTGGCCCCGGCCTGCTCCAGTGCGCGCTCGATCTTGTCCAGGGCGATGACGCACTGGCCGTACATGTCGCCCTTCGCCTGGATGTCGCCGTCGGCGTCGATGGACGTTGTCCCGGCCACGTGGACCGTATCGCCCACGCGCACCGCGCGGGAGTACCCCATGCGCTCCTCGGGCGGCGCCCCCGACGAAATGTTCAGCCGCTTGGCCATGCTGTCCCTCCGTTGGCGCACTATCCGCCGCCGATCTTCTCCATCAGCCGCTCCGCCGACGCGCGCGACATGCCGTCCACGGCGGCGATTTCGTCCAGGCTGGCGGCGCGAATGCCCGCCACGCTGCCGAAGCGCCGCAGCAGCGCCCGCTTGCGCTTCGGCCCGATTCCCGGCGCCTCGTCCAGCGCCGAGCGCGTCGCCGACTTCGACCGCCGCTGCCGGTGATAGGTGATGGCGAAGCGGTGCGCCTCGTCCCGCACCCGCTGCACCAGATACAACCCCTGCGACGAGCGCGGCAGGATCACCGGCTCCGCCATGTGCGGCAAGAATATCTCCTCCCGCTGCTTGGCCAAACTCGCCAGCGGAACGTCCGTCACCCCCAACTCGAGGAACACCTGCTGCACCGCGTTCAAGTGCCCCTTGCCGCCGTCGATGAGCACCAGCGTCGGCACGACGCCCCACGCGCCGTCGCCGTCCGATGCGCGTCGGCCTTGCGCCGATGGAGTCCCGTCCGCCTCTTCCGCCCCCTCCGCGTAGGCCGCCGCCATCGCGCCCGTCTTGGG
>JAPPFU010000110.1 GCA_028875085.1 Chloroflexota bacterium | reverse complement strand
GCGCATCATCATGGATGCGTCTTCTTCCATAGCCGCCTCGGTGGGCTGCTCGGCGGAGCGTTCGGCGGCCTCCGCAGGCGCGTCGCCCACGGCGGGCGCGTCGCTCTCGGGCGTTTGGGCAGTGGCGGCGGGAGCCGGAGCGGGCCCGGCGTAGCGCGCCTTGCGCTTGGCGCGCTCTCGGGCGCGTTCCTGTCCTGCGGCTACGCGGTTCTTCTTCTTGGCCATGCGGGGGCGTTCCTCCGGTCTACGACTTGACGAACGCGCTTGCCGCGGCCACCAAGTCGGCGGCGGCGGCGATGTCCAGGCGCTCGGTGTTGACGGTCATGTCGAAGTTCGAGGCGTCCACCGGGCTGAGGCCGAAGAAACGGTGGTAGAAGCCGTCGCGCCCGCGGTCGTTGTCGCGGCAATACGCCTCCGCTTCCTCCATGCTCAGGTGTTCGCGCTCCATGATGCGCCGCACTTGCGCATCGCGGCTTGCCACGGTGCCCACGTGCAGCGCGCCCGGCCAGTCGCGCAGGATCAGGTGCGCGCCCCGCCCGATGATGACCGCGTTGTCGCGCTGCGCGATCTCGTGGATGACCGCCGTCGTTACTTGGAGGATCTGCTGGTCGTTGTCGTCGCCCGACGCCGCCTCCGGAATGTCGCGGTACTCCCGCACCAGCAGCATGTCCATCCCGCCGCCGAAGTAGGGGTCCGCGCCCGACCCCGCCAGCGCCGAGCGCTCGAACACGTTGCGGACGAAGTCGGCGAGGCGGTCGCCCAAGCCCAGAGGCCGCTCCACCTGCTCGGCCACCGCGGACGGCGTCGAGCCGATCTGCCGCGCCGCCTCGGCAAGGATCACGCGGTCTACGTAGTCCAACCCCATCTTGCGCGCCACCTCCGCGCCCAACTCGTGGGCGCCGGTTCCGATGGATACGCCGGTTACGGTGATGAGCGGCATTGCGGTTCAGGCGGGTAGGGGCGGGTTTGGCTAGGCTCGCGGATGCGCCGCGTCGTATGCCTCGAGCACCTGGCCGTCGGTCAGGTGCGTGTAGATCTGCGTCGTGGCGATAGTAGCATGCCCCAGCAGTTCCTGCACGTGCCGCAACGACGCCCCGCCGCTCAGCAAGTGCGTCGCGAACGAGTGCCGCAGCGTGTGCGGACTCACCCGCGACTCGACCCCCGCACGCGCCGCGCATCGCTTCAGCACGAGCCAGTAGCCTTGCCGCGTCAACGCCCGCCCCCGCGCGTTCAGGAACAGCGCGTCCGTCGTCCCCCGCGCGCGGCTGTGCGCCAGCAGCACGGGGCGCGCGTCCCGCACGTAGCGCCCAACTAGCCTCGCTACGCCGGGATAGACGGGAACGATGCGCTCCTTCGAACCCTTTCCCAGCACGCGCACCTCGCCGTCTTCCAAGTGCAGGCTGTTGAGACGCAGTCCGGTCGGCCCGACCACCTCCGAGACGCGCAACCCCGCCGCGTAGGTGATCTCCAGCATCGCGCGGTCGCGCAGCGCCTCCGCCCCCTCTTGCTCCGAGGCCGCGCGCAGGATGGCGACCACCTCCTCCTCGGAAAGCACGCTCGGCAGAGCGCGGCTGGGCCGGCGCGTTTGGATGCGCTCGGCCGGGTTGTGCTCGACCAACTCCTCCTCGGCGAGGAAGCGGAAGAGCGAGCGGACGGCGGCCACCTTGCGCGCTCTGCTCGTGTCCGCGTAGCGGCGCTCCTGCAACGCGAGACTGAAGCGCTCCAAGTCGCGCTCGCCCAGCTTGTCCCAACGCAGGTCTGCCCCGCCGCGCCCGGTCAACTCCGCGAACTGCTCCAGATCGCCCCGGTAGGCGGCCAGCGTATTGGGCGACAACCCCCGCTCCGCGCGCAGGTGCCGCAGATACGCCTCGATATGCTCGTCCACCACTCGCTCAATCGTCATCGCTGCTCCGTCAACGCAACGTCGCACGCGGCAGGGTCGCCCTCCCTGGGCGAAAGTTGCGCGCCGCGCTCGGAGCCGTCCGCGAAGATGATGCGCGCGCGCCCAACGGCGGCGGGCTGCGCCTCGAAGGCCAGCGTCAACGCCCGCCACTCCTGCGACGCCAAGTCGGTGGGGGAGTGCCCAAGCCCCGCCCGCGCCGGATTGTCCGGCTCCACAAGGCCGGAGAGCGTGGCGCGATGGCGCCGCCCGTCGGCGTCCACCACCGTAACCGCCGCCTCATAGTCCATGATGAACATACCGCGCCCATCCTACGCCCCCGCTGCCCTCAGAACCTCCGCCCCCGCCCGCAGGATTCGTCCGTTGCCCGCCAACCCCCGCCATCCGATACCCTCAGCCCGCCGATGACCATCTCCATCGACCCGCACCTCTTCGGCTCGCCGCTGCTGCCGTGGGCAACGCTGAGCGCCCAGCTGGGCG
>JAPPFU010000211.1 GCA_028875085.1 Chloroflexota bacterium | reverse complement strand
GTTTTGGAGTTCGGAGCGCCGCGCGTCGAGATTCCCGCTTTCGCGGGAATGACGGAAGTGGGACGCGGAAGTGGGGGCGCCCACGAGGGACGCCCCTACGGGGGAGGAACGGGCAAAGGGGGCGCTAGGACGCTTGGCGCAGGACGGCGTACATATGGCGGTACAATTTGACCAGTTCGCGCGCCTGCTCCCACGGCGGCAGCGGGCGCGTCGGGTCTACGTGCTGGAAGAGCGAGAACTCCGTGTAGCGCGCGTCGCCGCGCTCCGACAACGCCGTGTAGAGGCTGCGCGATCCATCGACGGGCACGAGGTCGTCGGCGCGGTCATGCATCAGGAGGACGGGCGCGCGGATCTCCGAGACGTATGCCTGCGGTGAGACGCGCGCTATGCGCTCCCTCAATGCCGGGGGCAGGTCGGCGATGGCGCGCCGGGCGCTGGGCGCGTCCGTCCCCGCTAGCACCAGCGCGACGGCGGCCTCGTAGCGCGCCATCTCGGCGGGCGAGGCGCGGGCTCGCTCCTCCTCAAGGCTCTCCTCCAACATACGCTGGGCGACGCGCAGGGTGAGGTCGTTCGGCTCCCACGGGACGGGGCCGTCCGGCGAGGACTGGCTCCGTGTTGCGACGGCCATCAGCAAGCGCTCCATGTCGTCGTAGGGGCCGAAGGCGTTGACGAAGGAGACGTGCGCCCGTGCGTCGGGATGCGCAGCGGCCATCAGCGCGAACGAGGCGCCGACACAGAATCCCGCCAGCCCGACGCGCTCCGCGTCGGCGTAGGGCTGCCCGCGCAGGTAGCGGTGCGCCGCCGCGAGGTTCGCCACGTCTGGCTCGTGGACGCGCTCCATCGCCTTCTCGGGCGACCAGTAGACCAGCGTCGCCATCCCCGCCCGCGCCAGGCCCTCGGCCAGATTGACCACGCGCGGGTCGTCGCGCCCGGCCGGGGCGACGCCGAGGAAGAGCACCACCGCGGCGAACGGGCCGTCGCCCGGCGGCAGGTAGAGGTCGGCCTCGCGGACGCCCTCGGGCGTCGGCACGTTGACCGCCGTGCGCTCCGGCGCGCTCTGCAAGAGCGTTACGCGCGGCAGCGACGGCGTAACCTGAGAGATGAAGAGCAGCGTGTGGTAGGCGGTTCTGCCCTGGGGCGTGGCCGCCATCAGCAGGAGCGCGGCGAACAGCAGCGCCAGGAGGATGAGGCATAGCCGCCGCAAGCGGCCCATAACTACAGGTTGACGCAGTTGCGGGGCGGCAATCCGTCCAGCGCCTCGCGCGCCGTCTGCGCCGCCTTCACGCGCATCTCGCGGTACGACTCTTCGTTGTAGAAGGCTGCGTGCGGCGTAACGATGAGCCGATGCTTGATCCACTCTTCGCCGTCGCGCCACGCCTGGAGCAGCGCCGGGGCGGGATTCGGCGGCTCCGTGGGCAGCACGTCGAGGCCCGCCGCAAGCACGCGCCCCGAGCGTAGCGCCGCCTCCAGCGCGTCCACGTCCAGGACGCGCCCGCGCGAGGTGTTGATGACCAGCGCGCCCGGCTTCAGCGCGTTGAAGAACGCCGCGTCCGCAAGCCCGCGCGTCTCGGGCGTGAGCGGCGTGTGCAGGCTTACTACGTCGGCCTGGCCCAGCAGGTCGGGCAGGCTCCACACGCGCTCCACGCCGATAGCCTTCTCCTGCCCACGCGGGACGTACGGGTCGTAGACCACTACGCGCATGCCGAACGCCTTGGCGCGCAGCGCCACCGCCGTGCCGATGCGCCCGAAGCCCACGATGGCCAGCGTCTGCCCGGTGAGGCGGCTGAGCCGCCCCGCCGCCTCGTAGCCCCACCCCTCGTTGCCGCCGCGCACGAGGTCGCTGAAGGCGAGCAACCCGCGCCGCAGCGCCAGGATCAGGCCGAAGGCGTGGTCGGCCACGTCGTCCGTCCCATAGTCCGGAACGTTGCAGACGGGGATGCCGCTCTCCCGCGCCGCGTGGATGTCCACGATGTCGAAGCCTACGCCGCAGCGCACGATCACCTTGCAGCGCCGCAGCGCTTCAATCACCGATGCCGGCATCGGCGTTCGCCACACCAACAGCGCGTCCGCGTCCTGCACGATGGAGGCGATCTCCGCCGGGTCGGTCGCCCGCAGCAAGCGCAGGTCTACGTCGTCGCCGAGCGTCTCCGCCTCGACGCTGATGTCGTCCTTGTCGCCGTGCTGCGTGATGTAGACGGTGTGCTTCGCCATGACCTCAGCGCGCCTGGGTGGTAGGCTCCGCCCATTCTACAAGAGCGCCCGCGCAACGGGGCGCGCCCCCATACCGTCATTCCCGCGAAAGCGGGAATCTCGCCCTGATGCAGGCGGCGCGGAGGAGTATCGATGTTCGGCGAACGCACGGAAGGAGCCTTGCTCGTGCTCTCGGAGTGCCTCGACGCGGCGCGCGAGGCCGAGT
>JAPPFU010000214.1 GCA_028875085.1 Chloroflexota bacterium | reverse complement strand
GGAGATAACGGTCCGGCCCGAGAAGGCGGTGATCCACTATGCCATCCCCACGCCCTTGGACAATGACATCGACGGCGCGGACATCGCCGAGGTCGCCCTCAGCCGCCGCGTTATGAAATCGGTGGCGGGTGGTACCCCCGGAGGGACTCGAACCCTCGCCGCCGGCTCCGGAGGCCGGTGCTCTATCCGCTGAGCTACGGGGGCGCTAGGCGGAGTATAGCGGAGGAAGCGGTGCTAAAGTCGCAGGCGTTCCCACTCGCCACGGGGGAGAAAACGGGCTATAACGCACTTGACACGCTCGAAAGGGGTTGCCTATGATGCTGCGTGCTTGCGGGCGACACACCGTCACAGCGTGCCGAGCGCCTACGCTCGCGTGCTCCTAGGCAAGTAACATAGTTGAGGGGGTCCCAATGAAACGCTTTCTCAGCGCCAGAGCGTTGGCCCTACTGCTGGTAGTGGCCCTAGCATCGCTCTTGGCGGTTGCCTGTACCGGTGACGTCGGCCCGCAAGGCCCGCAGGGCTCCGCCGGCCCGCAAGGCCCCGCCGGCCAGCAAGGCCCCGAGGGCCCGCGCGGCGACCCCGGCCGAGCCGGGAGCGCCGGAGCGCCCGGAGCCGCTGGCGAGCAAGGTCCGCCAGGCCCGTCGCTCAATGCGTCCATCTCCATAAGCGAGTGGATGTTCGAACCGGGCGAGACGACCTTCACGGTGTACGGCAGCGGCTGGCAAGACTTTGAGGACATCACCCTCACCGCCGTCCACTCCGACGGCAGCACGGCAGGCGCAGGCGTCGTCCGCGCCCGGCGCGGCGGCCAATGGTCGCACGAGTTGACGATGGACTTCGGGGCCGGCCAGTACTCCATCATCGCCCATGGCGATGACGGCGGCTCGGCTAGCCACGCCATCGTAGTCGCCGACAAGTAGGCGGCGCACCGCCTAAGGCCTTGAGGTGAAAGAAGAAGGCCCCGCTCATGCGGGGCCTTCTTCCTATGCCTGCCGCCGTTCGCTTCTGCCTCGGCCGCTCCACCCCGCATAGATAAAGAGGTTTCTTGTAGGGGATACCCCCACGCCCCCAGCCGAGGAGCTGGCCGCCCCTCGACGCGGCTAGGAGTCGCCGTTGGTGGAGGGAGAGGGGTCGGAGGGGCGCTCGGGGGCCCGGTGGACGCGCACCTTTTTGATGCGGCGGCCTAGCGTGGTCAGGACGTGCATCTCGAGGCCACTGGCTTGGACGGTGTCGCCTGGGCTGGGGATCTTCCCCAAGCGGCTGTAGAGGAAACCGCCGAGCGTGTCGAAGCCTTCGGCGTTGAGGTCGGCTTGGAAGACGTCGTTGAAGGCGTCGATGGGCATACGGGCGTCCACGACGGCGGATAGGCCGTCCTCTCCCTGCTCAATGGTCGGCTCGCTAACGTCGAACTCGTCTTCGATGTCGCCGACGATCTCCTCGAGCAGGTCTTCGGTGGTGAGGAGGCCGGCGACGCCGCCGTACTCGTCGACGACGACGGCGGTTTGGACGCGGCGTTCCTGGAACTCGGTGAGCATCTCGTCGGCGCGCTTGGACTCGGGGACGAAGAAGGCGGGGCGGACGAGGTCGCGGAGGGTTGGAGGCGCTTCGCCGTTCTCGCGGAAGGCGGCGAGGAGGTCCCGGCTGTAGAGGACGCCGACGACGTTGTCGAGGGTCTCCTCGAAGACGGGGAGGCGCGAGTGGCCGCTGTCGAGAAGTTTGCGGCTGGCCTCCTCCAACGGCGTTGAGACTTCAACGGCGTAGACGTCGACGCGGGGAACCATAATCTCGCGGACCGTGGTCTCCTCCAGGCGGAGGATGGCGCTGATCATCGCGCGCTCGCGCGGGTCGAGCTGCTCCTCGGCTATCTGCTCTTCGACCGGCTCCTCCTCCGGGCGTTCGGCTGCGCCGGTGGGGAGCACGGGGGCGGGCGGCTGCTCCTGCGGGAGGGAGGTTCCGATGGCTCTGGCAAGTTGGCGCAGGGGGAGCAGCGGCCAAAGGGTCAAGAGCATGAGGACGGCCATGTACATCAGCACAGTTGTGGAGGCGCGGGCGACGAGGACGCGGATGAGGGTCATCGCGAGGAAGACGGCGGCGCACAGGGCGAGCAGGCCCGCGCCCATAGCGGGCCAGGGCCAGTCGAGGGCGCGAACCATCAGGCCCATGGCCAGGGCGGTCGCCGCGACGACGAAGAGGAGGGAGAGGAGGCGCGTTACCTCCTGGTAGGCGCTGCGGTCGGAGCGGAGTTTGCGAACGGCGGCCTCGCGCACGCCGCGCTCGGGGAGCGCGTCGCGCATCTGGCTGCGGCGGATGCGGGGAAGGGCGGCTTCGGCTGCGTAGAGGCAAAGGAAGGCTATGGCCGAGCCGATGAGCAAGACCAGCATTAACGTACTGCCGCTATCCAAAGGTGCTGTACCTTCCTTTCTCCGCTTGGG
>JAPPFU010000040.1 GCA_028875085.1 Chloroflexota bacterium | reverse complement strand
ATCGTGAAGGAGATGGACCGGCGGTCGTCGGGGTACTTCCAGTTCCGCGAGGGCACGCTCTATCCCGCGCTGCACCGGTTGGAGAAGTCGGGCATGATTCGCGGGGCGTGGACGCTGTCTGAGTTGGGGCAGCAGCGCCGCTACTACTCCCTGACCGAGGCGGGGCGCAAGTTCCTCGCCGCCAAGACGCGCGAGTGGCAGTCCTTCTCCGCCGCCGTCAACCTGGTCATGCAACCCGCTAGCTAGGTCTAGCTACCGTATGGCCGCCGACGACGCGCGCACCTACTTGCAGACGCTGGAGGGGGCGCTCCACGTAGACCCGCAGACCCGCTCGGCCGTGATGAGCGAGGTGAGCAGCCATGTCGCGGAGCGGCGCGAAGAGTTGGAGAGCGAGGGGCTGGCGCCGGAAGCGGCGGAGGAGCGCGCTCTCCGCGACTTCGGAAACCCGAAGCAGATAGCGGAGAGTCTCTACTCCGTCCATGCTATCGCGCGAGGGCGGGACATGGTGCTGGCGGTCGTTCCGCACCTCGCCATAGCGACCCTCTTTCGCTTCCATCTGTGGGTGGAGCTCTTCTGGGTTGGGGTGGCGCTGGTGGTCGCGCTGGGTGCGGTGACGGTCGCGTGGCTGCGCGGGCTGCCCAAGTGGGCGGCGCCGTGGCTGGGCTACGCGCTGATCCTGCCCGTGCTGACGCTGCTGCTTTCGGTGGCGGCGCTCGGCTACGGCGTATGGATGTTCTTCACGAGCGGGCAAGCGCCGCTGTCGCTCACCGTCTACGCGGTGATCGCGGCGTGGACGCCCCTGTGCGCGCTGGTAGTGTTCACGGTGGCGCGCCGGACCATCTCCTACGACTGGCTGCTGGGGTCGTTGGCGGCGCTGCCCGTGCCCTTTATGGCGGCGTGGCTGTTCCTGCTGCACTGGCGGGGCGGCGTGCTGATTCCCGACCGGGTGCGGGCGCTGGAGACGGACGCGGCAACGGCGGCGGTGTTCGTGGCGCTTGCGGCGTTCACGGCGCTCTTCATGAGCGTGGGGAAGCGCTCGCGGCGGCTGCTCATCCTGCTGACTGCGACGCCGCCGCTCATCGTGCTGGCGGTGACGCGATACCACACGACGCTGGGCCTGCCGGGCATCCTCGCCATTACGGGGCTGGGGCTGCTGCTGGTGCTGAGCCCCATCCTGCTCGACCCCGCCGAGCGCGCCAACCTTCCCTGGAAGCGAGGCGCCACTGCGCCCTAGTTCGAGCGCTCGCGGCGCTCCCTTCGTCGTCGCGGACAGCACGGCGTCGCTTCCCGCAGAGGTGGCGGCTGGGCTGCCGTTGCGTATCGTCCCCTTCTCCATCCACCACGCGGGCCGCGCCTACACGGACGGCGTAGACCTATCGCCCGCCGAGTTCTACGCCCTCCAGGCCGGGCCGCCGCCCCTGCCGACGACCTCGGCGCCCCAGCCCGGCGGGTTCCTCGACGCCTTCCGCGCCGCGCACGAGAGCGCCGACCACGTCGTCTGCGTAACCGTCTCCGCGAGCCTGAGCTCGGCGCACGACGCCGCCCGCGCGGCAGTCAATCAGGCGCACGATGAACTGCCCGGCCTCACCGTGCACCTCATCGACACGCGGACGGCGGGCGCGGCGGTGGGGCTGGTGGCGTTGGAGGCGGCGCGCTTGGCGGCGGCGGGCGCGTCCGCCGACCGCGTGCTGGCGGCGGTGGAGCGGCGCGTCGCCGACGTCTGCTTCTTCGGCTACCTTGAAACCCTGCACTATCTGTGGAAGGGCGGGCGCATCCCTCGCGCCGCGCTATGGATGGGCAACTTGCTGAGGGTCAAGCCGCTCCTCGAACTGAGCGCCGGGCGCATCGGCATGATCGGGCGGCCCCGCAGCCGAGCGCGCGCCATCGACCGGATGACCGCCCTGGTGCGGCAGCGTCTGAACGGCGCCCCGTGCCGCCTTGCCGTGGTGCACGGCGCCGCGCCGGAGCAGGGCGAACTGTTGGCGGAGCACCTCGAGCGTGAACTGCGCCCGGTCGAACTTATCCGGGGCGAGTTCACGCCCGTCATCGGCGCCCACACCGGCCCCGGCCTCGTTGCCTGCGCCGCTCATCCGGTGGAGGGCTAGCCCCTCCGCCGCCCCTGTGCGACACTGCCTTCCGTCACTCACGCACAAGGAGCAGCCTTATGGTTACCGTCAGCGCCGCCGCAGGCGACATCGTTCAGACCAACGCCGACGCCATCGTCGTCAACCTGTTCGAGGGCGTTACGGCGCCGGAAGGCGGCACGGGCGCCGTAGACCGCGCGTTGGACGGCGCGATCTCCTCTCTCATCGCCGACGGCGAAATCACCGGTAAGGCGGGGGAGACGACGGTCATCCACGCCTTCGGCAAGATTGCGGCCAAGCGAGTAGTGGTCGCCGGGCTGGGCAAGCAAGAGCGGTTCGACGCCCATGCGG
>JAPPFU010000104.1:530-2463 GCA_028875085.1 Chloroflexota bacterium | reverse complement strand
GACGATGAAGGCGTGGGGCGTGCCGCGCTCGGGGCGGCGCCCGAAGGCGACCTGCTCGGTGGAGGCGTTGACGTCGAAGCCTTGCGCCACCAGCGATTCCAGCAGGAACTGGGACGCGTCACGGTCCACCTTCAGGCGGATGAGCGTCTCCTCCGACGGCTCCTCGCCCGCGAGCTGGTTGTTGTTCTGTCCCCAGGCGGAGTCGCCGACGAAAATCATGAAGTTGGGGACGAGGCTGCGGTCGAACATCTCGGTCTGGTCGCCGCCGATGATGATGAGCAGCTCCGTGCCGTACTCCGCGACCTTGTCGCCCAGCGTCTTCCAGTCGGCCTTGATGCGGGGGATCCACTCGTTGATGACCTCTTCGGTCTCGGTGGCGGTTTCGGGCGGCTGGGGCGTATTGGAGTTGAGGAAGACGTGGATGTTCTCCCATGCTTGGAAGTCGACGGCGTGGGTGGATGGGGCGTGAGACGAGGCGAGGCCGAGTCCGATAGGCATCCGGAGCCTCCTTGCGCGGTGCTCGCGGCGCGCGGGGCGGCCGCTGCGTGGGTAGTGTACACCTGGCGCGCAAGCCCGCTTCCCTTGCGGACAGGTTTGAAACCTGTCCCTACGAACGTGCCGCGTGGTTCGGGGCGGGGTTAAGAGGCAGGCTTGTCAGCGGAGACGGCGGCGGAGAACCAGAACTCGCTGTCGCAGGGCGGGGCTTCTACGGCGCAGGCGGCGTTGGCGAAGCCCGCGGCGGCGACCTTGGCAAGGTAGTCGTCGGCGGGGAGCGAGCCGGAGATGCATCCGGCGAGGAGGGCGAGGTCGCGCTGCTCCGCTTCGGACGCAGGGCGCGTGAGCAGGATGTCGGAGACCATGAGGCGTCCGCCGGGGGCGAGGACGCGGAAGGCCTCATGGAAGACGGCGTCCTTGTCGGGAGCGAGGTTGATGACGCAGTTGGAGATGACCACGTCGACGGAAGCGTCGTCGAGGGGCAGCGCCTCGATGTCGCCCTCGCGGAACTCGACGTTAGCGATGCCCAGCTCGGCGGCGTTGGCGCGGGCGCGCTCCAGCATCTCGGGCGTGAAGTCCACGCCGATGACGCGGCCCTGGCTCCCCACCTGCCGCGCTGCGAGGAAGCAGTCGAGGCCCGCGCCGCTGCCCAGGTCGAGTACGCGGTCGCCGGGGCGGAGCGCAGCGAGGGCGGTGGGGTTGCCGCAGCCGTAGGAGATGACGCCGTCCGGCAGGCCGGCCAGCGCCTCTGCGCCGTAGGCGCCCTTGCCCCACTGGTCGTTGCCGTCGGCGTCGAGGGACACTTCGCACGGCTCGTCGTTGGCGATGCGGGCGGCATAGACCTCCGACACGGTTTGCTTGAGGGCTTGGGGTTCGGTGGTCATAGGGGTGGCTCCTGAGGCGGAGTATACGCTAGGGAATTAGGGCCAGATGCGCACGGCGCCGTATTCGCCGTCGTAGCCGGGGGTGATGGTCAGGTCGCCGCGGCGGACGCGGGCGACGCCCTCGGCGGCGCGGTCGCCGAGAGCGTCGGCGATGGCGTGGAGGGGCGCGTCGAGAAGCAGCGGCAACTCGGGGCCGAGGCGGTCGATGGCGGCGGCGTGGGCTTGGGAGGCCGCCTTGGACGCGGCGCCCTTGCCCATCGCCTCGGCGAGCACTTGGCGGAGGGAGACGAGGCGTTTGAAAGGCGGGCGCTCGGCGTGCGGGTCGCGGAGCCAGCCGTCCGCGTCCTGTTCGACGGCATGGGGGCGGCGGGCGAGGCGCTCGACGCGGTGGGCGACGCCGACGGTGAGGGCGCGCCCGCAGGCGGGGCAGCGTCCGCCGCCGCGCAACGTGGCGTCGGGGTCTTGGCGCACGCCGCACTTGCGGTGGCCGTCGAGGTGGTACTTGCCCTCCTCCGGGAAGAACTCGACGGTGTAGGCGACGCGCCGATGCAGCA
>JAPPFU010000104.1:0-520 GCA_028875085.1 Chloroflexota bacterium | reverse complement strand
GCGCAAGCCGCCGTAGGAGAGATCCTCGTCGAAGACGGTGGCCTCGCGGCCTATGCGCGGCGCGGAGTGGGCGTCGGAGAAGGAGACGATGGCCTTGTCGTCGAGTTCGGGAACGCGCCAGTTCATCGCCGGGTCGCTGGACAGCCCCGTCTCGACGGCGGGAACGTGGGGCAGCATGTCGCCGAAGCACTCGGCGAGCGAATCGAAGCCGCCCTTGGCGCCGTAGACGGAGAACCAAGGCGTCCACGCGTGGGCGGGGATGGCGATGCAGCGCGGGTCGGCGTCCAACGCAGCCTCGACGGCGTCGCGGGCGCTGAGGGAGAGCGTGGGGCGTCCATCGGAGGCGAGCGCACCGTAGGGGGCGAAGGCGGCGCAGAGGCGGTGGACAGCGTCGAAGCCGGGCGCGAACAGCAGCAGGTGGACGCGCCGTCCCCTACCCGCCTGGCGGTAGACGCAGGAGACCTCCGTGCCTAGCACGAAGCGCGCGCCGGGGGTTGCGGGCGCTCCGCCGTCGCCGTAC
>JAPPFU010000060.1 GCA_028875085.1 Chloroflexota bacterium | reverse complement strand
GGCGCTGGCGCGAGCGGCCGCAAGGTGGGCCGCAACGAACCGTGCCCCTGCGGCAGCGGCAAGAAGTACAAGCGCTGCCACGGAGCGTAGCCATGCCGGACCCCTCCGCCCATACCAACCAGACCATCGCCCGGCTCTTTGACCGGCTGGCCGGGCTGTATGAGATGCAGGAGGGCGGCGGCTTCAAGGCCCGCGCCTACCGCAAGGGCGCACAGGCCATCCGCGACCTCCCCGATGATCTCACCGCGATGGTCGCTGCGGGCGCTGACCTCCAGAAGGTCCCCGGCATCGGCAAGGCCATCGCCGGCAAGGTCCGCGAACTCTTCGACACTGGCCGCATCCGCACCTTCGACCGCGAGGCCGCGAACGTGTCGCCCCTCGCGCTGGCCCTCCTCGACGTGCCCGGCATCGGCGGCGCGTCCGTCCGCCGCCTCCTCGACGAGACCGGCGCGCAGACGCCCACCGAGCTCCTTGCCGCCCTCGACGCCGGCGCGGGAGCATGGCTCCCCGCGGTAGGCCCCCGCTCCGCCGAGGCCGTCCGCGAACTCCTCGCTGATCTGCCGCAATCGGACCCCGTGGCGACGCCCCGATGACCGCCCAGCGCACCCGAGGCCGTTCCGTGACCGTCGACGGCGCGCCCGTCGGCGAGTCGCAGGACGCCAACGTCGCGGAGATCACCCAACGCCTGCGCCAGTCCGTCGAGGACGGCCGTCCCTGGCGCGAGACACTGCTGCAGGCCATGGAGCAATGGACGCTGCCGGAGGAGACCTACGGCGGCCTTCACCGCCGCTACCTGCTCCTCGGCGAGGCCTTTGACTGGCTCCTCCTCGCCCGCCGCCTCGGCTCGGAGTTCGCCGAGCTCATCCCGGAGGACGAACGCCGTGCGGACCTTCACTCCGGCCGCTTCCTGCTGGAAATGCCCGTCGAGGACGTGCGCCGGTTGCTCGGCGTCACCAAGTACCGCTCCTACCTGAACTACTGGTACGGCGTCACCGTGGAGCAGGCCCTGCAGATCGCCGTGCAGCGGGAGGTACGCAAGGAGCGTTACAGCCTCGGCACCCGCTCCCGCCGCGGCCTCACGGACGCCGTCTTCGGCAAGATCTACGGCCGCTCCCGCGCCGAACTCCTCGCCGAGTTCCGCGCCGAATGGCCCATCGCCGGCCCGAGCGACGCCCCGGGCACGGAGCTCAAGGCCTTCACCTACTGGCTCTTCAAGCTGCGCGTCTACCGCTCTGACCCGGCCCGCGTCGCCAGCGACACCCGCAAGGCCCTCGAGTGGCTCCACGCGCGCCTCGGCGCCCTCCCCTCCGTCGCCGCCAAGGAGCTCGCGGCCCACCTCGCCGCCCACCGCCGCTAGCGGCCGCGCAATCCCTTACAATATCCCTTGGGCCACTGATGCCCATGAGCGTCCGTCCCTATCCTGAATCACAGGGAAATGTAGATCATGTCCAACAGGTACTTGCGCCTCATCATCGCCCTGATCGTCGTCATCGCCGCCGGAATCGCCATCTTCCTCCCCACCCCAGGACCAGACCTCGCCGACGATGCCACCACCGCCTGCGTCGCCGCCGCCGACCGCGACTCCGGCATCCGCGTCACCCTCGTGACCGTCTGGAACGGCACGCCGGAGTTCCTCCCCGCCGGCATCGGCGTCAGCAACACCTGCATCCGCCCCGTCCACACCTTCGACGACTCCTCCTACGTCTACGTCGTCGGCGAGAAGAGCTACACCGTCGGGGACTTCTTTGACGTCTGGCCGGACAGCCCCGCCACGCGCCCCAACGCCTCGGTGGAGAACGTCTCCCTCAACGGCCAACGCTACGAGGACAACTACCGCGACATAGTCCTCCAAGACGAAGACCGCATAGTAGTGGCCTTCGGAGACCGCACGCCGCAATAGCGCCGCATCGCCTTACCGGCGAAAGCCGATATCCAGGTGGGTGGAAATGGGCCACCCTGTGTCCTATGCGCCCCCGTTCGCCCCATCCCAGATGAAGGGCGTCTCCCACTCCCCTCGCGCCCATGCGCTACAATGGAACGGTGCCGCAAGCCCAAGCTTGCCGGCGCAATCCCACAGAACAGGCGGACACATGACCCTGCAGACTCCGCAGCAGCTTCCCAGCGCGTATGACCCGGCCTCCGTGGAGCAGCGCCTCTACCAGAAGTGGATGGACGCCGGCTACTTCACCCCCGAGGTCGATTCCGGGAAGCGCCCCTTCGTCGTCATACAGCCGCCGCCCAACGTCACCGGCGAGCTCCACCTCGGCCACGCCCAGCGCGCTGCCGTCGAGGACGCCCTGGCGCGATGGCATCGCATGTTGGGTGAGCCGACGCTCCTTCTCCCCGGCCTCGACCACGCCGGCATCGCGACGCAGGTCGTCGTGGAGCGCGAGCTGGCGGCGGAGGGAGTCACCCGTCATGACCTGGGCCGCGAGCAATTCGTGGCGCGTGTGTGGGACTGGGT
>JAPPFU010000007.1 GCA_028875085.1 Chloroflexota bacterium | reverse complement strand
CTGAGCGCCCTGCTGGGCGTCGGCGCGGGCGTATGGCTGTTCGCGCGCGGCGCCCCGTTGGAGAAGGAGGCCGCCTACGGCATCGCCCTCGGCGCAGTCTTCTGGGGCATCGTGGGCGCGCGCGTTTTCCACGTCATCGACTACGCCGGGTTCTACGCCGACGCCCCCTTCCGCGCGGCCTACCTATGGAGCGGTGGCATGGCGCTCTGGGGCGGACTGCTGGGCGGCGGAGCCTACGCCGCTTGGCGCTTGCGGTGCGACCGCCCGCTCCTGGCGCGGACGGCGGACGCGGCGGCGCTGCCTGTGCTTATCGGGATGGCCGTCGGGCGTATAGGCGACTTCATCGTAGGAGAGCGGGCCGCGCACGCCACCTCCTTGCCGTGGGGCGTCGTCTACGGCCACGAGGACGCGGCGGCCTACGCCGGCGGCGCGGTCGTGCACCCCGTCGCCGCCTACGAGTTGCTGCTCGACGCGGCGTTGGCCGCCGCGCTGTGGCGGCTGAGCGGACGCTTGCGGGAGGGCGCGCGCTTCGCCCTGGCGATGACGGGCTACGCCGCCGGACGCTTCCTGCTCTCCTTCGCCCGCGTAGACCCCTCGTGGGGCGGCTTGCAACAGGCCCAATGGATAGGCTTGGCCGTCGCTATTGCGGGCGTCTACTGGTTGGTTCGCACGCGAGCCCTATCGGCTGCGCGATAGGCTGCTCCGTCGCGCGCGCCTCGCTTGGGTGGACCTTTGCGTAACCCATATTTCTTTATGCGGGGTGTGCCGAGGGGCGGCCAGCCCCTCTGCTGGGGGCGTGGGGGTATCCCCCACAAAAGGGGTTTTTATCTTCGTAGGGGCGACCGGCTGGTCGCCCTCCGGCCGCGCCTCACTTGGGCGGGAGCGCCAGCGCTGTCGCCGCGCCGTAGCGAACCCACACCGCCAGCGACGCGTCGTCGCCCGTCGCGCCGGAGCCGACGACTACCCACCCGCGCATCGAGCGCCCCGAGTAGTCCATCTCTCGCACGTGAGGCTGTCCCAGCGCGTCCGCGTACTTCTCTTTGGGCACGCGCACGATGAGTTCGTCCTCGAGCACCCCGCACGCCATGTTGCCCTGAAGCATGTAGGCCATGCCGCCGAACATCCGCCGCTGCGTCAGCGGCGCCTCCGCGCCGAGTATCCCGAGCACGCGGTCAGCCAGCTCCTGGTCGTACGGCACAAGCGCGCCTCCTCGCGGCGGATTATAAGGCGCGGCGCTACTTCGTAGGGGCGACCAACTGGCCGCCCCCTCACCCCGCCGGGGCGTAATCCTCGACGTTGAGGCGCAGGCGCTCGTTCCCCCGGAAGCGGTCAACTTCGAGCCGGTACACCAGATGCGCGCGCCGAACGCCCGCCGCCCACGACTGGCGGAAGGCGACGGCGTCCCACAACGCGCCGCCGTGCCGGACGGAGAGGCGCAGATGCTGCCCGTCCGCGCCCATCGTATTGACGCGCACCGCCTCCACCCCCTGCGCCAAGAACAGCGGCGCAGGGTTGCCCACCCCGAACGGCGCCATCCGCTGCATCGCCTTGAACTCGCCCCCGCGCATCAGATCGGCCGGGCTTGCCTCCGCGTCGATGACGCCGTCGGCCGGACCGAGGCGCCCGTCGAGCCGCTCCGCAGCCACCGCACGGAGCCGCTCCAACGCCTCCGGCAGCCGCTCCGCCGAGCAACTGAACCCCGCCGCCTGCTCGTGGCCGCCGAAGCGGTCGAGCAGCGGAGCGATGGACGCCAGCGCGTCCCGCCAGTGGAAGCCGGACGCCGCCGCGCGGCAGGAGGCGCGCGCCGCGTCCCCGTCCCGCGCGTAGACCAGCGCCGGTACGCCGTAGCGCTCGGCCAGCTTGCCCGCGACGAGGCCGACGACGCCGGGGTTGAAGTCGCCGTCGCCCGCGACTGCTAGCGCTCCAGGCCCGCCCGCGCTCTCGATCTGCGCCAACGCCGCCTCGAGCGTCTGCTCCGTCAGCTGTTGGCGGCGGCGGTTCTGCTCCTCCATCTCCGCCGCCAACTCGGCGGCGCGGCCCGCGTCGTCCGCCATCAGCAATTCGTAGGCGGAGTCGGCGTGGCCCAGCCTCCCCGCCGCGTTGAGGCGCGGCCCGATGCGGTAGCCGATGTCCTGTGCGTCCGCGAACGCCTGCTCAACGCCCGCCGAACGCATCAGCGCCAGCAGCCCCGCGTTGCGCGTGCGGCGCAGTTGGCGCAGGCCGCGATGCACGACGTAGCGATTCTCGCCTTGCAGCGGCGCCAGGTCGGTGATTGCGCCGATGGCCGCCAACTCCAACAGCCCGTCCGCCCAATCACCGTCCGCCTCCGGCTCCAGGAGCGCCTGCGCCAACTTGAGCGCCATCCCTACGCCGGTCAACTGGTCGGACGCGCCGCCGCGCCCGTCCAGTTTGGGGTTGACAATGGCCGCCGCGTCCGGCGCCGCCTCGCCCGGCAGGTGATGGT
>JAPPFU010000006.1 GCA_028875085.1 Chloroflexota bacterium | reverse complement strand
CAGGGAGATACAGCGCATCCGCGAGATGATCGAACTGCCTCTGCGCTACCCCGAACTGTTCCTGCGCCTGGGCATCGAGCCGCCGCGCGGCGTGCTCCTCTACGGGCCGCCGGGGACGGGCAAGACGCTCATCGCCAAGGCGGTCGCCAACGAGACGTCGGCGCACTTCGCCACCATCGGCGGGCCGGAGATCATCGGCAAGTTCTACGGCGAGTCGGAGGAGCGCCTGCGCACGGTGTTCGAGGAGGCTGCCGCCCGCGCTCCGGCCATCATCTTCATCGACGAGATCGACGCCATCGCGCCTAAGCGCGAGGAGGTGGGCGCGTTCCAGCAGGTGGAGCGCCGCGTCGTGGCGCAACTCCTCTCGCTGATGGACGGACTCCAGGCGCGCGGCCAGGTCGTCGTTATTGGCGCGACCAACGTGCCCAACACGCTCGACCCGGCGTTGCGGCGCCCCGGCCGCCTCGACCGCGAACTCACCATCGGCGTGCCCGACCGCAATGGGCGCCTCGAGGTGCTCGAGGTGCACACGCGCGGGATGCCGCTGGCGGACGACGTCGACCTGGAGAAGCTGGCCGAGTTGACGCACGGGTTCGTCGGCGCCGACCTCGCCGCCCTCTGCCGCGAGGCGGCGATGGTGACGCTCCGCGAACTGATGCCGCGCATCCGCAGCGAGGCGGAGTTCCTGCCCGACGACCTGTTGGCGGGCCTCGAGGTGCGCGAAGGACACTTCCTCGACGCGCTCAAGGAGGTGGAGCCGTCAGCCATCCGTGAGGTGTTCACCGAGATTCCCGACGTGCGCTGGGACGACGTGGGCGGGCTGGACGATGCGAAGCGCGCGCTGCGCGAGGCGATCGAATGGCCGCTGCGCCACCCGGGGCTGTTCGAGGCCGCCCGCGCCGCGCCGCCGAAAGGCATCCTCCTCTCCGGCCCGCCAGGCTCCGGCAAGACGTTGCTGGCCAAGGCCGTCGCCAGCCAATCGAACGCCAACTTCATCGCGGTCAAGGCGCCCGAACTACTCTCGCCGTGGGTGGGCGAATCGGCGCGCAAAGTGCGCGAGGTGTTCCGCAAGGCGAAACAGGCCAGCCCCTGCATCGTCTTCATCGACGAGTTGGACGCCCTCGCCTCCCGCCCCGGCGTCGGGGGCGGCTCGGCGGCCGCGGACGGCGCCGTCAGCCAATTGCTCGCCGAACTGGACGGCATCGAGGCGGCGCCCGGCGTCGTAGTGCTGGCGGCGACGAACCGCCCTGACGCGCTCGACCCGGCGTTGCTGCGCGCGGGACGCCTCGAGCAGCGCGTCGAACTCGCCCTGCCGGACGGCGCCTCCCGCCGCGAGATACTGATCGTCCACACGCGCGGCATGCCCCTCGCCCAGGACGTAGACCTGGACGCCGTCGCCGACGCCACTGAGGGGATGGGCGGCTCCGCCCTCGCCGCCCTCTGCCGCCGCGCGGCATTCCTCGCCGTCCGCGAGCGGGTGGACGCCGCCCCCGGCGCCGGCGGCGATCCCCTCTCCGTGAACGCCGCCCACTTCCGGCAAGCGCTCGCGGAGGCGCGCGCGGGCGAGTAGGCGGCGGTTGGCGCAATCCGCCGTAGGGACAGGTTTCAAACCTGTCCCTACCGGGAAGAGCGCCCTGGAACGCTTCTGTTGTTACAGACTCGTAACAACACCGCGCTAGCACGCGTCCGCCGCCGCGCCTATACTTGCGGCTAGGCAAGGGGTGCAGGCTGCCCCTGAGACGCGACGAATCAGAGGGGAGAGACGGATGGACTTCTACAAGGCGGAATACATCTGGGTTGACGGCACGGAGCCGACGGCGAAGCTGCGCTCCAAGACGAAGATCGTGCCGGTCGGGGAAGAGCCGCCCATCTGGGGCTTCGATGGCTCCAGCACGAACCAGGCCACGGGCGAAGACTCCGACTGCGTGCTCCAGCCCGTCCACTCCATCGACGACCCGCTGCGCGACGAGGGCGACAAGCTGGTGATGTGCGAGGTGCTGCTGTCCGACATGTCGCCGCACCCGACGAACACACGCCGCGCCTGCGCCGAGGTCGCCGAGCGCTTCGCCGGACTAGAGATGATCTTTGGCATCGAGCAGGAGTACACCTTCTTCAAGGGCGCGCGGCCCCTCGGCTTTCCCGCCGAGGGCGGCTACCCCGCGCCCCAGGGCGGTTACTACTGCGGGGTCGGCGACGACGAGGTGTTCGGCCGCGAGGTCGTCGAAGAGCACCTGAGCGTCTGCCTCGAGGCGGGGCTGCTCATCTCCGGCATCAACGCCGAGGTGATGCCCGGTCAATGGGAGTTCCAGGTCGGCCCGCTCGCGGCGCCGCGCATAGGGGACGAGTTGTGGCTCGCCCGCTGGCTGCTCTACCGCGTCGGCGAGGATTTCGACATCAGTGCAACGCTCGACGCCAAGCCCGCGCGCGGCGACTGGAACGGCGCAGGCGCGCACACCAACTTCTCGA
>JAPPFU010000041.1 GCA_028875085.1 Chloroflexota bacterium | reverse complement strand
CGCCCATCACGCCGGCCAGGGCGATAGCGCGCTGAGGGTCGGCGATGACGAGCATCGGCGGCGCCAGCGCGCGCTCCACGCCGTCGAGCGTAACAAGCCGCTCGCCCGGCGCCGCCTGCCGCACAACGACGGTCTGCTCCCCCACCTCGCTCATGTCGAAGGCGTGCAGGGGTTGGCCGTATTCCAGCATCACGTAGTTGGTTACGTCCACCACGTTGTTGATGGGGCGCTGCCCGGCCGCCTCCAAGCGGCGCCGCAGCCATGCGGGAGAGGGCGCGACGCGCACGCCGCGAATGACCGAGGCGGTGTAGCGCGCGCACAGGGCGGGGTCATGAATCTCCACCTTGACCGGATTCGGCGTAGCACTCTCGTCGTAGGCGGTGGACGGCTCCGTAACCCGGTCGCCGTTCCCGGCGGCGATCTCCCGCGCTACGCCGAGCATGGAGAGGCAGTCGCCGCGATTGGCCGTAACCTCCACCTCGAAGGCGTCGCCTGCGGGGATGCAGTCGGCCAGCGGGGCGCCGATGGGCGCATCGTCGGGCAAGACGAGGATTCCCTCGTGGTCGTCGCTCAGACCCAGTTCGCGCTCGGAGCAGACCATCCCCTCGGAGCGCACGCCGCGGATGGTGGCGGCGGTGAGCGTCATGCGCTCGCCCGTGTGGCCGTTGACCAATTCCACGCCGACGCCGGCGAAGGCGATGCGCTGCCCCACCGCGATGTTCGGCGCGCCGCACACCACGCGCTTGGCGTCGGCGCCCAGGTCGACGGTGGCGAGGCGGAGGCGGTCGGCGTTGGGATGCGGTTCGAGCTCCACGACGCGGCCCACAACGATGCCGTCCCACCCCGCCGCAGGGCCGGGCATGTAGGTGGTCTCGATACCCTGCATCGTCAGGCGGTGGGCAATCTCATCGGACGAGCCGCGCAAGGGCGCGTACTCGGCGAGCCAAGGAAGGGGCGCTTTCATGCGGCGGCGGGCTGCTCCGTCCAGGCGCTGCGCGAGCGCCGTTGCCTAGCGGCCAAGTATACCCCTCGCGTCCGGGCGCGGCACAAGCGCGGTTCACGCCAGCGTGAACACCCACAACATCGCCGCCGGATAGGCGACGGCGATGGCGGGAACGATGGCGCGGGCGCGGCTCTTGGGGGCGGAGCGCATGGCGTAGAGCACGACCACGCCCGCCGCCATCAGCGCTATGGCCGAGATGAGCGCCGCCGTGTGCTCGTCCCCCATAAGGTTCAGCAGCGACTCCGCGTTGGCCAGGTCGGCGTAGAAGAGCACCGACAGGTTGAAGGCGCACGAGCCGTACAGATTGCCGAGCACCAGGCCTGGCGAGTTACGCAGCGCTGCCGTTACGGACACCGTGGCCTCCGGCAGCGTCGTTACGATGGACACCAGCAGCACGCCGATGAAGCTGGCGGACAGCCCCGTGGCGTCGGCGATGCCGTCGGCGCTGGCGGCCAGGAAGGGTGCGGCGGCGATGACCGCCAGCGACGCAATTCCGAACCCTATCCACGCCCGGCGGGCCGACTGGGGCGCGTCGTCCGCGTCGCGCTCTTCGCCGCTCGGTTCGGCTTGCCCTTGCCCCGCCTTGTAGACGACGCGCATCACGCCGACGTAGGCGGCGAGCACCACCAGTCCGCTGATGCTGGACGGGCCCAAGGCGGCGTCGCCCGCCAGGCTCAGCGCGAGGGTGATAACGCCCAGGAGCACGGCGCCGGCGGCGAGGTACTGGGTCTGGCGCGGCTGGTTGGCGAACAGCCTGGGGACGCCGAAGGCGAGCGCCACCAGCGAGAGCGTGAACATGTTGATCATATTGGCGCCGAAGATGTTGCCCAGCGCCAGCGACGGCGTGTCGATGATCACGGCGGAGACGTTGGTGATGAGTTCGGGGAGCGAGGTGGAGATGCTGACCAGGAGCGCCCCCACCCACAACCGCCCCCAGCCCGTGCTGTCGGCGATGGCGTCGCCCTTGACGGCCAGGCCGATTCCTCCCAGCACCACCACGGCGGCGCTTACGAAGAAGACGGGCAATGCGATAGCGAGGCTGTCCATACGAGGAGCGGCGCGGGCGCGCGCCTGCGCCGGTCGGCGGCAGGGCAAACCGATGCAGCGGCGCAGGGGCTGACGCTATTATAGGAGCGTTCACACCCCGGCGCAGAGGAGAGAACGCATGGCTATCGACATCGACGCACTGCAGCAGACGGCGCGGGCGCTGGTCGCCCCGGCCAAGGGCATCCTGGCCGCCGACGAGAGCAGCGCCACCATCAAGCGCCGATTCGACGCCATCGGCGTGGAGAGCACCGAGCAGAACCGGCGCGACTACCGCGAACTGCTGTTCCGCGCCCATGGCGGGGCCGACTACGTGAGCGGCGTCATCCTCTACGACGAGACCATCCGCCAGAGCGCCGCCGACGGCACGCCCATGGTCAAGGTGCTGCAAGACCAGGGCGTCATCCCCGGCATCAAGG
>JAPPFU010000167.1 GCA_028875085.1 Chloroflexota bacterium | reverse complement strand
TCGTGTCGCGGAACGCCACCAGGTCTTCGCCCAGCAGGCGCACCTCCACCGGCGCTCCGTCCGGCTCCGGCAACTCCGTCGAGAGGAGCGCCGGAACCCAGTAGCGGCGCACCGTATCGCCCATCGGCGTGCCGGGCCCCGTAAGGCAGATCAACTCGTTCGCCTCCCGCGTCAACGGCGAGGCGGCGCCCTGCATCAACTCCATCTGGTCAGCGGTCAAGGTCATAGCGGATCCTCCCCTGAACTGCGCTCCTAGCCGCCGTCGGCGTGCAGGCTCGTCGCGGGATGCATGAGCTTGGCGGTTTCCGCGCGCCAGTCCACGTCCTTAGCATACGCGCGGCCAATGGCGCGCAGGCTGTAGTAAGCGTCGTTCGCGCCCGGCGGCGCGCCGTCGTCCGCGACGATGCGCAACGCCTCCATCAGGCGGCGGCGCACGCCCAGCAACGGCATATCCGATTGGCCGAGGTTCTCGCGGCTGCGGTCGACGATGGGGCCGACGCCCTCTTGCACAGCGCGGTCTTGGTCGCCGTTGCTGGGCATCCCGGAGAAGCGCTCCGTGCGCTGCGCTTCGCGGGTCAGCCCCCAATCGTCGTCGCGGTTGTGATACGGAAGGAACGTATGCGGATCGACGTGCCCTGCGCCGTAGCCGCTGCTCATCTCCAGCCACTCCACCTCCGCTTCGGCAAGCGGCTCGCCCGAGAAGCAATACTCCCAGTCCCACACCATGCAGTTGTCATCGTCGATGGGCACGTAGAAGTGCCCGGCGACGAGGTTGGGGTTGCGGGTGTGGAGGCGTATCTGCGTCCAGGGCATCACGAAGTGATGGCCCATGACGTAGTTCTCCTCTTCGCTCGCGCCGACCGCCCAGAAGCGCTGGCCGTAGTTCGTCGGCTCAACGTACATGCGGTAGGTCTTCGGCTTCATAATCGAGTCCCCGGCACCCAGGCCCCTGCCCGTCTCCGCGCCCGCGTCGTACGTCCTCAACCCCCCGTGCAGGATGGGCGCGTGCGAGGGGTCTATGCCCCCCTCCAGCGCCTGGAGCCAGTTGGAGCGCTGGATGACCTTGAGCACGTGGCGGTGGCCCTCCGGCGCTTGCGTGAACTCGAACTTCGGCTCTGGCGGGCGATGCTCCGGCGGCCCCATGTACGCCCACACGACGCCGCCCATCTCCACCGTCGGATACGACACCAGGTTGATCTTGTCCTTGAACTGCCCAGCCTCAGGCTCGTTCATCTGGTCGACGCAGCGCCCCTCCACATCGAACTTCCAACCGTGATAGAGGCAGCGCAGGCCGTTCTCCTCATTCCTGCCCATCCACAGCGGCGTCCCCCGGTGCGGACACCACCACTGCACCAGCCCCACGCGCCCGCTCGTGTCGCGGAAGGCCACCAGGTCTTCGCTGAGCAGGCGCATCTCGACGGGCGCGCCGTCCGGCTCCGGCAACTCCGTCGAGAGGAGCGCCGGGATCCAGTATCGCCGCACCGTGTCGCCCATCGGCGTGCCCGGCCCGGTGCGGCACAACAACTCGTTCGCCTCCCGCGGCAGCGGGGACGGCGGGCCGGACGCGAGCGCGAGTTGCTCGGCGGTGATCATCTCGCCTCGCTCCCCGAACCGGCGAAGGTCTCAGGGTGCATCTCCTCGAGGGAGGCGCCGCGCCAGTCGATTGCGTCGTCGTAGATGCGCCCGACGGCGCGCAGGCCGTAGTAGGAGGCGCCGGTTCCCGCCGGGTCGCCGCCGTCGTCCACCACGCGCACGGCCTCCATCAGCTTCCTCCGGACGCCGATGACAGGCATATCGGCTTGGCCGAGGTTCTCGCGGCTGCGGTCGATGATGGGCCCGGCGCCTTCTTGCACGGCGCGGTCTTGGACGTTCACGCCCTCGATGCCGGAGAAAGAGATGGTGCGCTGGGCTTCTCTGCTAAGGCCCCACTTGTTGGACCTGTTGGGAATCGAGCGGAAGGTCGTCTGATCGACGTGGCCGGGGCCGTTGCCACTTCGCCAGTCCTCGAACTCTCGCGTGCTGTCGGGCAGCGGGTCGTCCGTGAAGGAGTAGACCCAGTTCCACACCATGCAGTTCTCGTCGTCGATGGGAACGTAGAAGTGCCCCGGCACGATGTGCATGATCCACGTGTGCAGGCGCAGCTGCGTCCACGGCATCACAAAGTGGTGGCCGTGCACGTAGCGCTTGCCGTCCGCCGAGCCCACCGCCCAGAACTGGTGGCCATAGTCGGTGTAGTCCACATACATCCGGTAGTGGTCGGGCGCCATAAAGGCGTTGTTCGGCTTCAATCCCGCCGTGCCAGGCGCGTCGTTCGTCAGCGCCGAGTGGAGGATGTAGGCATGGGAGGGGTCGATGCCGCCCTCAAGTGCCTGCACCCAGTTGCATTCCTGGATCACCTTCGATACGTGGCGGTGGCTCTCCGGAACCTGCGTGAACTCGAACTTCGGCTCCGGCGGGCGGTGCTCCGGCGG
>JAPPFU010000242.1 GCA_028875085.1 Chloroflexota bacterium | reverse complement strand
GGTCTGCGGCGCTGAGGTTCGGCTCTGGAGCGTCGGGCGTGTTCCGGACGCCCGACGCGCGGACGAAGACGCGCGAGTGCAAGTCGAGCAGCCCCGCGTTGAACGCCACGAGCACGTCCTCGAAGTTGCGGTAGCTGCTCGCCTCTCCCTTGAGGCCGTTCTTGGCCTGGGTGAGGTAGTAGCAGCCGAGGACGATCTCGTAGGTGGGTGCGACGAGCGGCTCGCCCGAGCTGGGCGAGAGCATGTTGTAGACGCTGAGCATCGCGTTGCGCGCCTCTTGCACCGCCTGGAGCGAGAGGGGCACGTGGACGGCCATCTGGTCGCCGTCAAAGTCGGCGTTGAAGGCCGCGCAGACCAGCGGGTGAATCTGGATGGCGCTCCCCTCGACTAGCACCGGCATGAAGGCCTGGATGCCCAGGCGGTGGAGGGTCGGGGCGCGGTTCAACAGCACCGGGCGCCCCTTGATGACCTCTTCCAGGATGTCCCACACCTCCGGCCACGAGCGGTCGACCATGCGCTTGGCGCTCTTGATGTTGTGCGCGAGACCCTGGATGACGAGGCGGTTCATCACGAACGGCTTGAAGAGTTCGAGCGCCATCTTCTTCGGCAGACCGCACTCGTGGAGTTGGAGGTTGGGGCCGACGACGATGACGGAGCGCCCGCCGTAGTCCACGCGCTTGCCGAGGAGGTTCTGGCGGAAGCGCCCTTGCTTGCCGCGCAGCAGGTCGGACAGGCTCTTGAGTTTGTGGTTGTGGCTTCCGACGACGGGCCGCCCGCGGCGACCGTTGTCGATCAGGTCGTCGACCGCTTCCTGGAGCATGCGCTTCTCGTTGCGGACGATGATGTCCGGCGCGCCCAGGTCGAGCAGGCGGCGCAGGCGGTTGTTGCGGTTGATGACACGGCGGTAGAGGTCGTTCAGGTCGCTGGTGGCGAAGCGCCCGCCGTCCAGTTGCACCATCGGGCGCAGGTCGGGAGGGAGCACGGGTAGGGCGGTGAGCACCATCCACTCCGCCTTGTTGCCGCTCTTGCGGAAGGCCTCGATGACGCGGATGCGCTTGACGGCCTTCTTGCGCCGCTGGCCGGAGGTGGTGCGCACCTCGCGCTCCAGCTCCAACGCCTCTTCGTTGAGGTCTATCTGCCGCAGGATCTGGAGGATGGACTCCGCGCCCATGCCCGCCCTGAAAATCTCGCTGAACTGCTCGTGCAGCTCGCGGTAGCGCGACTCGGTGAGCAGTTGCAGCGGGCGGATGCCGTCGAGGTCGTCGATCTTCTGCTTGAGCGCGTTCTCGCGGGTCTCTTTGGCTGCGGCGAAGGCCACCTGAGCGCCGCCCAATTGCTCCTCCAACTCCGCGCGCCGCTTCTCGTCCTCGGTCGCCTCGAGTTCGTCGCGCAGCGAATCGAGCCGCGCGTCCGTGTCCTGCGTCAGCGTCTCGAGGTCGGCCTTGTGCTGCTCCTTGAGCACCTCGCGCGTGTAGTCGCGCATGGCGGCGTCCACGGAGATGACGATGTATTGGGCGAAGTAGAGGACGCGTTCGAGGTCGCGCGGGGAGAGGTCGAGGAGCAACCCCAGGCGGCTGGGGATGCCCTTGGCGAACCAAATGTGGGCAACCGGCGCGGCGAGGGTGATGTGCCCCATGCGCTGGCGGCGGACGTTGGCGCGGGCGACCTCGACGCCGCAGCGGTCGCAGATGACGCCGCGGTAGCGGATCTTCTTGTACTTGCCGCAGAAGCACTCCCAGTCCTTGGTGGGGCCGAAGATGCGCTCGCAGAACAGCCCGTCCTTCTCCGGCCGCAGGGTGCGGTAGTTGATGGTCTCCGGCTTCACCACCTCGCCGTACGACCACTGCTTGATCTGCTCAGGCGACGCCAGCGAGATGCGGATGGCGTTGAAGTCGGCGACGGTGGTCATAGGCTGGCTCTCCTTGCGCGTGATACGGGACGGACGGGGCGCGCCCCGCCGCTACTCTTGGTCCTGGTCGTCGTCGGTTTCGGGCGTGGCGGGCCTGCCGAACGACTGCTTGAGCTCGGTGCGCACGTCGGGGACGGCGGGCGCCTGCTCGTCTTCCTCCATCGACTCGAGCGCGGCCTCCCACGCGGGGGCAACGATAGGAGCGACGACGGGTTCCTTCGGCATCCCGTCGTCCTCTTCCTCTTCCGCGTAGGTGAGGCGCGGGGGCAGGGTGAGGCCGCGGTCTTCCTCGAAGCGCAGTTCGACGGCAAGGCCGAGGCTCTGCAGCTCCTTCACGAGCACGTGGAACGATTCGGGCACGCCGGGCTGGACGATGTCCTCGCCTTTGACGATGGCCTCATAGGTCTTCACGCGTCCCACTACGTCGTCCGACTTGACCGTCAGCATCTCCTGCAGGTTGTAGGCCGCGCTGTAGGCTTCGAGCGCCCACACCTCCATCTCGCCGAACCGCTGGCCGCCGAACTGGGCCTTGCCGCCCAGAGGCTGCTGGGTGATCATCGAGT
>JAPPFU010000245.1:1543-2484 GCA_028875085.1 Chloroflexota bacterium | reverse complement strand
CGTCAGCCCCGAGCCGCGCTCCCACGGGCGCATGACGACCCGCCCGCGCCCCTTCAGGTTGGCGATGTGGAAGTTGACGCGGTTCGGAAACGCGGCATGATGCTCGATGGCCGGGCCGATGCGCTCGAGCGCGACCTGCGCGACCGGCGTCTCGATGAACGCCACCGCGTGCGGATTGCCCGTCGCCACGGCGGTAACCGCAAAGCGCTCGCCCGCGCCGCTTATCTCGGCGTCGAACACCGTCTCCTCCGCCCGCAGGCCCAGCGCGTCCAATAGGGCGCGGTCGAGGCGCGCGTAGTCGCTGGCGCCGAGTTGCGCGGGGTCGACGGGCACGTCGGCTGCGCGCAGCGCCGGCTCCCCCATGTCCACCTTGGCGTAGGCGACGCGCCCGCGCTCGTCCCATCCCGGCTCCACGCTGAGCACACCCGCGCCCGTCTCGACGCGCAGCGCGTCAGGCGCTGCTCCCGGCGCCGCGCCGCGTTCGAGCACGAACTTGGCGAAGCAGCGGATGCCGTTCCCGCACATCTCCGACTCGGAGCCGTCCGCGTTCCACATCCGCATGCGGATGTCGGCCACGTCGGACGGCACGGCCACGATCAGGCCGTCGCTCCCGATCCCGAAGTGGCGGTCGGACACCTTCGCGGCCAGGGACGGCCAGTCCGTCTCCTCGACTCCCCGCCCGTCGATGAACACATAGTCGTTCCCCGCCCCATGCATCTTGCTGAACCGCATCGCGCCCCCGATTCTAGCACCCCCGCCCTACCCGTTCGCCCCGTCCCCCATCCGTTCGCCCTGAGGGAACTCGAAGGCTGAACAACAGGGAACGGAGCGTGCTAGGCTTGCGCTCAATCTTTGCGGTTGGGATCCAGGGAGAGACCCTATGGCAGAGCAAGAGGCAGCACCGTCCATCACCATTGCGCCCAACGGGCCGTACATCGTGC
>JAPPFU010000245.1:0-1533 GCA_028875085.1 Chloroflexota bacterium | reverse complement strand
AGGCGGCGTTCCCGTCTCACGGCGGGGCGGAGAGCCGCTCGAGGGCGGCGAGACGCGCTACGCGCTGTGCCGCTGCGGGGGCTCGGACACCAAGCCGTTCTGCGACGGCACGCATGCCTCGAACGGCTTCAGCGACGCCTAGCGCCCCCCGCGCCTAGCCGCGCGGGTAGGAGTGCTCCTGGGAGGTGATGAACTCGAGGAGGACGGGGCGCCCGTCCTCCTGCGTGATGCGCCGCGCGCGGGCGATGGCCGGGCCCACCTCGGTGGGGTCTTCCACGCGCTCGCCGTGGCCGCCGAGGGCGCGGGCGAGGTCGGCGTAGTCGCCCCCCACGTCGCGGGTGTTGTAGCGGTCGTGTGAGACGACGAGGCGCTCCGTGGCGAAGGCCATCCAGGAGTTCTTTGTGACGATGGTGATGATGGGGATGCGCTCGCGGACGGCGGTCTCGAAGTCCATGCCGACCATCCCGAAGGCGGCGTCGCCCATGAAGTTGACGCAGGTCTTGTCCGGGGCGGCCAGCTTCGCGCCCATGGCGAAGCCGAGGCCGCTGCCCAGCGCGTGCGACGACCCCCAGCCCAGGTAGGAGCGCGGCCCGGCCGAGCGGTAGAAGGGGATGGTCTGGTCGCGGGGGCTGCCGGCGTCGTGGGTCATGATGGTCTGCGCGGGGTCGAGCGTGCGGTTGACCTCGTGGACGATGCGGTAGGGATTGATGGGCGCCTCGTCCGACTCCAACTTGGGCAGCCACTCGCGCAGCCACTCGGCGCGCACCTGCTTTATCTCCTCGGCGAGGTGGCCGCCGCCGCCCCGCGCCTTGCCGCCGAGGGCGTCGCGCACCGCGTCGATAAGTTGGCGCAGGACGAGTTTGGCGTCGCCCACGGCGGGGTAGTCGACGCGGTAGTGCTTGTTCAGGTCCTGCTCGTCGTTGGTGATTTGGACGATGGTCTTCCCCGCGGGCAGCGGATACTTCATCGCGTGGCGCGAGAAGGAGGTCCCCGCGCCCAGCAGCACGTCCGCCTTGGCGACGAAGTGGGGAATCGTGCGGGGGAAGGCGGAGGCGTTGGAGGTGCCGAGCGCGAGCGGGTGCGTCTCCGCGAAGGCGCTCTTGCCGAGCAGCGTGGTGTAGACAGGGGCCTGGAGCAGCTCGGCCAGTTCGACCAACTCGTCGGTGGCCTCGGCGTAGAGGACGCCCTGGCCGGCCTGGATGACGGGCGCGGCGGCGCCGGCGAGGGCGCGAGCGGCGCGCTCCACGTCGCGGGGGTCGGCTTGGCTGCGCGCGGCGGGCAGGGGCTGGGCGTCGAGCAGCGCCTCGTCGATGTCCTCGGCGGCGGCGTCTCCGGCCACCTCGAAGACGACGGGGCCCGGCTTGCCGGACTTGACGCGCGAGATGGCGCGGCGCAGCGCGGCGGGGACTTCGGCGGCGACGCTGACGCGCTCCGTCCACTTGGCGACGCCGTCGCGGGCGTCGGCGGCGGTGGACACCATGGGCCAGCCGTCGTAGCCGCGCGGGTAGCCGCCGGGCATCAGCAGCAGCGGCG
>JAPPFU010000103.1 GCA_028875085.1 Chloroflexota bacterium | reverse complement strand
AGTACTACGGGCGCGCGTCGCTGGGGAGCATCCGGGGCATCGTCTTCCCCGCCACGATGATCGGCTTCGGCCTCGGCCCGCCCGCCACCGGCATCCTGTACGAAGCGACGGGCCAGAGCTACGTCGTCGGCTTCTCCATCAGCGTGGGCGCGCTTATCGTCTCCGCTCTGCTTCTCACGTGGGCGCGCCGCCCGCACAAGGAGCCGGTGCCGCTGACGGCACCGGTGGAAAGGTAGGGGCAGGGCTTCTTTACCGCAGAAATCTACGGAACACGTTCGCGGTGATGCGCGAGACGCCGTCGTCCACCCACAGCGAGGCGACGTAGCAGATCGACCCGGCGGCGAAGACCGCGCCGCCGCTCGGCGTCTCGTAGACGGCCATCTCCGCACCGCCGTCGTCGGGGTTCAGCCCCTTGGCGAGCAGTTCGATGTTGGGCGGCGAGTTGGCGGGCGAGATCTTGTCCGTCTCGTGGCCGGACGCGCCGCCGGGGATGCGCATGTGCTGGCTGCGCCGGCCGAATAGGGCGCCCTGCTCCAGGTCGGTTCCCTCGAACGCCCAGTGCGCGGCGTTGCGCGTCTCGTAGGGGGCGGCGGTCATGATGCCGCGCCGGTCGTAGACGACGCCGAGGAGTTGGGCCTCGGGCGCGACGCGGGCGTGGAAGCGGCTCTCGTAGTTCGCGCGAACCTCGTCGGCGACGCCGTTGTGGTAGACGACCGCCGCGCCGCCGTCCGTCAACTCCGCTTCGCAGTTGATGCCGTTGCCGCCCATATAGATGAGGCGGCCGCCGCGCTCATGCACCCATGCCTTGAGTTGGGCGTACATCTCGCGTGTCCAATACTCCGGATGCGGCCCGGTAACCACGACGCGGTAGGCGTCGAGGTCGACGAGGCCGCGGGCGAATTGGCTTTCGGCGTAGAGGTCGTAGGCAAAGCCCTCGCGCTCCATCCAGCCGAGCAGGCGCCACTCGGCGGGGGCGAGGTGGTTGGGCGAGCGCCCCTCGATGGGCGACGCGATGCGGTCGCCTTCGGGGACGTGGTTGATGAGTTCGGGGCGGTTCATCGATAGGGGCGGGTAGTCGCGGACGTTGTAGACGGAGTGCGCGGGGTCGAGGTAGCGGGAGAGCTCCATGCGCGCGTTGGCCGTCGGCGCGGCGGGCAGGCCCTCGGGGTGGACGTAGTTGGAGCGCCCGCCGAAGTTGTTGTAGGCGTTCCAGGTCAGGTCTTGCGCGAGGACGGCGATGGGCGCGGAGGGCTTCTCCGGAGCAACCACCCACGGGAAGGAGAAGAAGGCGCCCGATTCGCCCTTGGTGTGGAGGTAGTAGAGGCCGGAGCGCGCGGGCGCCGTTACGTACTGCACGTGGTCGGGGTTGGCGTAGCCGACGCAGTTCCAGCGCACGCCGCCCTGGGTGTAGTCGCCGTCGGGGCTGACCTGGACGGTGGCGCGCGGGCCGTGCTCGTCGTACCAGCCGATGGGAGCGATGAGCGACTTGTCGCGCCCGTAGCGCCACAACTCCACCTTGTACTGTTCGGGCGAGTGGACGCGGAACTCGGCGCGCTCCCCGGCGAGGACGGCCTTGGGCCACGCGTAGCCCCACAGGCGGTCGGGCAGCAGGCGGAAGTGATGCGGTTGCGCAGCGGGCAGCCGCAGGGCGCCGCGCTTGGCGCCGAAGCCGTCCTTGGCGAGCACGACCTCGTAGTCACCAGCGGGCAGGTCGGCGTGGACGGCGCCCGACGCGCGGGAGAGGGCGGCGGCGGACGCGCCGTCCGCGCCGATGAACTCGACGTGGACGCCCGCGAGCGCCAGGTAGCGCTCGTCTGAGACATAGCCGATGAGCGCCATGCGGCGATTCTAGCCCAGGGCAGCGCGAACAATCCCAGGCGTGTAGAATCGCGCCATCTCAAGTGCGGAGGCGAACCTATGGTTACGGAGATCGGACCCGAATCGGGCAGCCGCGGCCTCACCGAGGAGGGCATCGTCCACATCCCGGGCATAGCCAGCCGGTGGGTGCGGTTGGGCAACGGCGCGAAGGCCCACTACGTCACTTCCGGCGACACCGGCCCGGCGGTGGTGCTGCTGCACGGCGGCATCAACGGCTCGTCCGGCACGGCGGGATTCCGCTTCATGGCGCCCTTCCTTGGGGCGAACGGGTTCCGGGTGTACTGCCCCGACATGCCGGGATTCGGCCACGCGGACACGCGGGAGGAGTACTGGCCGAAGCAGGGCACGCTGAGCCACGTGGAGTTCATCAAGGACTTCATGGATGCGCTCTGCATCGACAAGGCGCACATCTCAGGCAACTCCATGGGCTGCACCAATAGCGTGCAGTTCACGCAGAACCACCCCGACCGCGTGCTCAGCTTCGCCCTCATCGCCGGGGGCGTGGGCGACCTGGTCGACCCGGCGCGCCGCGTGGGGCCGAGCGAGGGCAAGTACACGCCGAACCCCGCCTACGTACGGCCTGACTGGGACGGCACGGAGGAGAGCATG
>JAPPFU010000066.1:1684-2492 GCA_028875085.1 Chloroflexota bacterium | reverse complement strand
CCTGGAGGACGAGGCGAACGAACTGCTCTCGCGCATGACGGACGGGCGCATGTCGCTCAAGATCGAGACGCAGCGCCAGCGCAGGACGGGGCGCGCGGCGGGCGCCGACGCGGTCGAGACGTTGGAGATACTCATCGCGGACGACACGGGAACGCGGGAGTACGAGATGTTCTCGGGCGGGGAGCGCTTTCGCGTGGACTTCGCGCTGCGGATCGCGTTGAGCAGGCTGCTGGCGTGGCGGGCGGGCGCGCGGCTGCCGACGCTGTTCATCGACGAGGGATTCGGGACGCAGGACGCGCAAGGGCGCGACCGCATCGTGGAGGCGATCAGGGCGATCGAAGACCGCTTCGAGCGCATCCTCGTCATCACGCATATGGAGGACGTGAAGGAGGCGTTCCCGGTGCGGATCGAAGTTACGCGGACGGCGGAGGCGGGTTCGACGTTCACCATCGCCTAGCCCCCTATGGAGAGGGGCTAGGCGTAACTACTCCACTGCCCCGCCCCTCAGCCCCAAGAAGATAAGACCCTTTTGTGGGGGGTACCCCCACGCCCCCAGCCGAGAGGCTGCGCCCCTCGGCGCTTCCCGCGTTGGTCATGCGGACAGGTTTGAAACCTGTCCCTACGAAACGGAAGATGAAGAGGGGTGTGGGCGAACGGAGGGATGAGGGCGACCACAAGGGTCGCCCCTACGGGGGAGGGGGCGCGGGTCTATGCGTGGGTTTTCCAGAGCGGGAGCGCGTACTCGACCTTGCGCTCGGGCAGGCGCAAGCGCCGGGCGAGCGCCGATGGGCCGTGCAGCGTCCACGCG
>JAPPFU010000066.1:1362-1674 GCA_028875085.1 Chloroflexota bacterium | reverse complement strand
TCCGCTTGGCGCTCGGCCTTGGAGCGGCTGACCCATTGCCAACCCTTGAGATGGAAGGCCGCGCCGGTATGCAGCAGGTGGTGGCCGAGCGCGTGGGCGATGAGCCAGCGCTCCCATGCGGGCGGCAGGCGCTCCTGGATCGCCACTATGCCGTCCATCACCACTTCTAGGATGCGGTGGGAGAAGGGCCAGCGGACGATCTCGACGCCGAGAGCGGCGGCGATGGCGGCGGGGTCGGCGGGCGGGCCGGGGGCGCGCTTGGCGACGGCGCGCCCCCGCTCGAACGCGCGCATAGACAAGGCCTCCTTGAGG
>JAPPFU010000066.1:0-1352 GCA_028875085.1 Chloroflexota bacterium | reverse complement strand
CGCTAACACGGGGGGAGCGATTGGCGCGCCTTGCTCCGTTTGGCGACTAGGGGGCGCTGTCAGCCCCGCCCCCCACCCCCAAGAAGATAAAGAGTTTTTGTGGGGGATACCCCCACGCCCCCAGTCGAGGGGCTGGCCGCCCCTCGGCGCACCCCGCGTCGGGAGGCACGGTAAGGGCGCCCACAAGGGACGCCCCTACGGAAGAGGAGCGGCGCGGTCGGCGGCGTAGGGGCGGAGGAGGGCGTAGAAGGCGTCGGCCAGGGGCGTAGGCACGCCCATCTGCTTGCCCCTGCGCGACAGGTCGCCCACGAGCGCCTCCAATTCCATCGGCCTTCCCGCCTGGCGGTCGCGCGCCATCGAACTCGTGCCGTCAGGGGGGTAGGTGCCCAGCGTCCGCATAGCCTCGTCCACCGCGTCGGGGGGCAGGTCGGCGCCGCTCGCGTTCGCCGCCGCCGCGTACTCGCTCGCGGTTGCTCGGAATACGGCGCGAGCGAGGTCGTCGGCGTTGATCGCGCCCGCGCTGGGCGCTCCCAGGGCGGTGAGCGCGGCCAGCGGTCCGAGGAAGACGAGTTTCGTCCAGAGCGCCTGGCGGACGTTTGAGACGTACTCGGCGCCCGCGCCCGCATCGCGCAACGCCGCCGCGACTGCCTCGGCGCGCGCCGCGCCGGCGTCGTCCTCCGCGCCGATGAATATCTGGTTCCGTCCGCCCATAAAGGCGACGACGCCGGGCGCCTTGAGGGCGGAGACGACGTAGACCGGGCCTTCCAGCACGGGACAGCGCAGCAGGCGGCGCAGTTCGTGGCCGGCGCTGACGCCGTTCTGCAGTGTGAGGGCCACCGTCTGCGGCCCGACGCACGGGGCGACGACCTCGGCGGCGCTCGCGGTGTCGTAGGTCTTGACACAGAACAGCACGAGGTCGGGCGGCGGGCCGGGCATAGGCCGCGCCATCGCCTTCACGGCCAGGGTGAAGGAGGCGCCGTCCGCGCTCTCGACGGTTATCCCGCGCTGCTGGAGCGCCGCGAGGTGGGCGCCTCTGGCGAGGAAGGTGACGTCGTGTCCCGCCTTGGCGAGCAGCGCGCCGTAGTAGCCCCCGACGCCTCCCGCGCCCATAACGACGATGCGCATAGGTCAAGGGTAGGCGGGGCGCGCGGCGCGCGGCAAGGACATTTGCGCGCGCCGCTTAGGCGAGCGGCGTTACGGAGGGGAGGGCGGCGTGCTCCTGTTCGACCGGGACGGGCTCGCGCAGTTCGATTCGCGTGGCGTACTCGTAGGAGATGTAGCCGATAGTGGCGCCGCCCGCGGCGGCGGCGAGCAGGCCGAGCGCCAGCAACAGGGCGTAGACGGCGCGGGTG
>JAPPFU010000267.1:1283-2509 GCA_028875085.1 Chloroflexota bacterium | reverse complement strand
GCCTGGTGGTGGAGGAATTGGTGATGAACGTGGCCAGTTACGGCAGCGACGATCCCGCCAAACCGCCCGACATCGAGATTACCGTCGATTCCGAACCTGGCGCTCTGCGCCTCGACATCAAGGACACGGGACGCCCTTTTGACCCGCGCGACGCGCCCGACCCGGACATCCACGCCTCCATCAAAGATCGCCCCGTCGGCGGCCTCGGCCACTACCTCGTCGAGGAGATGACGGACGAGATGGTCTACCGCCGAGAGGACGGCAAGAACCACATCACCCTGACCATCTACAGGACATGACCCTGCGGGACAGTCTCACGAAGATCGCCCGGCAGACCCAGAAGGCGGGAACGGCGGGCGCATTGTCCGCCGCCGTGCTCCTCATCGCCGCCTTCGCCGTCCTCTCTTGCGGCAACGACACGCCCGGCGCTACGCCAACGCCGACCTCCGCCCCGAACGGAGGCGGACAGCCCAACGGCGCGGCCGCGCCTCCCGGCGTAACCGCCGACCGCATCCTCTTCGGCCAGTCAGCCGCCTTCAGCGGCCCCGCCGAGGAGCTCGGGCGCAATATGCGCCTCGGCATCGAGGCCGCCTTCAACGAGGCCAACCGCAACGGAGGCGTCCATAGCCGCCGCCTCGAGCTGACTTCCCGCGACGACGCCTACGAGCCCGAGGCCGCCATTGCCAACACGACGGCACTCCTCGAGCAGGAGCAGGTGTTCGCGCTCATCGGCGCCGTCGGCACGCCCACCTCCCGCTCCGCCCTTCCCGTCGCGTTGGCGGCGGGCAGCCCGTACATCGCCCCCTTCACCGGCGCGGGCTTCCTGCGAGATCCGGACTGGGGCAACGTGATCAATCTGCGCGCCTCCTACGCCCAGGAGACGGAGGAGATGGTCGAACGCCTCACCAGCGACCTTGGCATCGACCGCATCGCCGTGATGTACCAGGACGACTCCTATGGGCGCGCGGGCTACAACGGCGCAGTGGCGGCGCTGGAGCGCAGGGATATGGAATTGGCCGGCGTGGGTGTCTACACTCGAAATACGACGGCGGTGAAGACGGGCATACTCGACATGCGCCAAGGCAGCCCGGACGCGGTGATAGTCATCGGCGCCTACCGCCCCGTCGCCGCCCTCGTCTCCTGGTCGCGCTACACCGGCTGGGATCCCATTTTCATGACCGTCTCCTTCGTCGGCAGCAACGCCCTGCTGAACGAACTGGGCTCCG
>JAPPFU010000267.1:955-1263 GCA_028875085.1 Chloroflexota bacterium | reverse complement strand
ACCCAGGTCGTCCCCTTCCCCACCGACACTTCCGTTCCTGTCGTGGCGACGTACCACGAGGCGCTCGCCGCCCACGCGCCCGACGCCGAACCCGGCTTCGTCTCCCTGGAGGGCTACCTCGCCGGCCGTCTCGCCGTGGCCGGGCTGGAACTGTGCGGGCGCGAGCTGGACAGGCAATGTTTCTTGGAGAGCACCCTGGGCGCGGGCGTCATCGACGTCGACGGCTTCGAGTTGCGATACGGAGCGCGGGATAACCAAGGCTCGAACGCGGTATTCTTAACGGCGATAAGCCGCAACGGAGCATATGT
>JAPPFU010000267.1:0-945 GCA_028875085.1 Chloroflexota bacterium | reverse complement strand
CCCAATCTAATTAATGCCCTACACCTTTTTACCACTTGTATATAATATTATCGCCGCGGCCTGCCCCGCCCCCCCGCGCCCCGCTACCGCATCTCTACGCAACTGTACGCCGCCATCGGTGGCGCGGTGGCCATGACCATCGCCGCCAGCCTCGTCGGCTGGCTCTCTTTAAACAGCGTCGGCGAAGCCCAGCAGCGCGTCAACGAGAACAGCCTGCCCGAAACCGAAGCCGCCTCCGGCGTCGCCCAAGCCAGCAGCTCCCTGGCCGCAGCAGCGCCGCAACTCACCGCCGCCACCACCGAGGCCGAGTTGGCCGCTGTCACCGCGCGCATCGACGAAGACCGAGCCAACCTCAAGACCCAGTTGGAGAAGTTGGAAGAGACCGCATCCGAGGCGGAGGGCGAGCGGCTCCAACGCATCAGCGGCTACTCCGAGCAACTGGACGCGAACATCGAGGCCATCAAGAGCGAGGTCGCCCAAGCACTCGTCCTCGCCGAACGCCGCGATGTCATGAGCAACGACCTCGCCGCCCTGCGCTTCAGCCTCGACAACACCCTTGTCCCGGCCATCGACGACCAGCTCTTCTACACCATCACCGGATACCGCATTCTGGGATTCCCTCCCGCGCCGGAGTGGCAGCATTTCTCCGAGGTCGAGGTCGCCCGCTTCCGCCACCTCGCCGACCTCCAAGCCAACGCCAACATCGCAACCCAACTTCTCGCAAGTGCCTTCTCCCTGTCCAACTCCTCCGCCGTGGAACCCTTGCGCGAGCGCTTCGAGTCTGCCCAGGGGCACGTCAACCGCAGCCTCTCCGCCCTCCAGGACTCCCTCACCCGCACGATTCTCGTTGACATATTCGCCGACCTCTTCAACCTCGGTCTCGCCGAGGGCCAAGGCCTCGACCTCATCAAGGAGGGGCTGGTGCTCGTTGCGGTCGGTACGTTG
>JAPPFU010000152.1 GCA_028875085.1 Chloroflexota bacterium | reverse complement strand
CGGGGTTCACGCAGGAGACGGAAGACCTGCAGATCGAGGTGGACGACAAGCGCGAGGAGGTGCTGGCGGCGCTGAGCGCCCGGCGCGTGAACGCGCGCGAGGAGGGCGCGCTGATGGTCGTCGAGAACGCGGGCGACGCGGCCTACGACGCCATCCGCGACGCGCTGGCGGAGACGGGCGCGCGCCTACGCAGGCTCTCTCCGCGCCGCCGCTCCCTCACCGAGATATTCCAGGACGAAGCATAGCGATGCAGCCCCAAGGCGAACTCTTCGACATCGGGTATCAGCGCTACGACGGGCCGCGCGAGGGGCGCCCCCGCGCCCGCCGCACCATCTTCGAGGACGGCATGCGCACCATCCTGGGTATCGGGCGCGGCGGACGCGCCAAGATCCTGCCCGCGCTGCTCTTCCTCTCCGCCATCATCCCCGCCCTCATCTTCGTGCTCATCCTGTCCTTCGCCGAGCCCGCGGCGGACTTCCTGCCCGGCCCGGCGGACTACTACTCCGTCATCTCCTTCCTCATGCTCATCTTCGCGGCCATCTCCGCACCAGAACTGCTGGTCTCCGACCGCCGCAACAACGTCATCTACCTCTACCTGGTGCGCCCGCTCACGGTGAACGACTACCTGCTGGGGCGCTTCCTCGCCTTCTTCGTGCTGGTAACGGCGCTCGCCTACTCGGGGCAGATCATCCTTCAGGTCGGCATCATCCTCACCGCGTCCGACCCGGTGCAGCACCTGCAAGACGAGTGGACGGACATCCCGCGTTTCCTGTTCGCCGGGCTGGTCGTGGCGCTGTTCATCACGGCGCTGCCGATGGCCGCCGCCGCCTTCACCTACCGCCGTGCCTACGCGGCAATCATCGTCATCGGTCTCTTCTTCATCTCCGCGGGCGTCGCCGACGCCCTCACCTCTCCTGTTGGCACCTGCACCACCACCACAGAGGTGGACGCCGAGGGCAACGTGAGCACGGAGACGGTGTGCGACGAGGAGGGAGCGATTACCGGCGACGCGGCCAAGTGGTACGCGCTCATCAGCCTGCGCGACGTGCCCCTGCGCGTCAACGACATGATCTTCGACATCGCAGTCAACGATGAGGAAGGGCCGCCCTCCATCATCGTCGGGCAGGAGTTGCCCGCCATCGTGCCCATCGCCGTTTATTTGTTCTTCACGGCGGGACCGCTGGGGTTGCTGTGGCTGCGCTACCGGAGGATCCGCGCATGACGGCAGGCAACGGCGCAACCATCGAGGTCAACGGCGTCTCCAAGTGGTTCGGCAGCGTCGTCGCCATCAACGACGTTACGCTCAGCGTCTCGCCCGGCGTCACCGGCCTGCTCGGCCCCAACGGCGCGGGCAAGACGACGCTGCTGCACATGATCGCCGGCCTCTCCAGCCCGTCGAAGGGCGAGGTGCGCGTGCTGGGGGAGGCGGTGCGGGGCAACCACCGCATCTACGCCCGCCTCGGCGTGATGTCGGAGCACGAGGCGGTGTACGGCTTTCTGACCGGCCGCCAGTTCGTCGAATTCTCCGCGCGCTTGCAGGGCGTGAAGAACGTCCGCGCCCACACCGACTGGGCTATCGGCGCGGTGAACCTGCTTCCCGCGCAAGACCGCCCGCTTAACACCTACTCGCGCGGCATGCGCCAGCGCATGCGCCTCGCGGCGTCGCTCGTCCACGACCCCGAGGTGTTGATCCTCGACGAGCCGCTCAATGGCACCGACCCGCGCCAGCGCATCGAGTTCCAGGAGTTGATGCGCAAGGAGGGGCAGGAGGGCCGCACCATCCTCATCTCGTCGCACATCCTCGAGGAGGTGGAGACGCTGGCCGACTCCATCCTGCTCATCGTGAGCGGCAAACTTGCCGCCGCGGGCGACTTCCGCGCCATCCGCGAGAAGCTGGAGGAGCGCCCCTTCCAGGTGCGCGTGCTCACGGGCGATACGCGCGCCGTCGCCGCCGCTCTTATGGCGCTGCCCGCCGTCGACTCCGTCGCCGTCGAGCCGGACGGCGCGCTCATTGTCCTCAGCCGCGACATCGGCGCGCTCCAACGCTCCATCCCACGCCTCGCCCAGCAGACGGGCGCGCGCCTCTACAGCGTCGAGCCGCTCGACGAATCCCTCGACAGCGTGTTCAGCTACGTGGTTCGCCGATGAACGAATCCCGGCACAGCGCGGTCAACGGCGAGGCGCCCCGATGATGGCCGTCATGCTCCGCTTCTCGCTCAACCAGATGGTGGACAGGCGGCGCATCGCCCTGGTGGGCATCCTCGCGCTCATCCCCGTCGGCATCGTCCTGCTCATCAGCGGGCGGGTGGCCGACGGCGACACGCTCGACCCGAGCCCCATCCTTGACGGCCTGGTCATCGCGGGCGTGCTGCCGCTGGTGGTGATGGCGCTCGCCACTTCGGCCTTCGGCAACGAACTCGAAGACCGCACGCTGAACAACCTCGTGCTCAAGCCGGTCAGCCGCGTCCTCATCGTGCTGCCCAAGATGGCGGCGTCCATCCTCGTCGCCGCGCCCATCCTCTTGC
>JAPPFU010000034.1 GCA_028875085.1 Chloroflexota bacterium | reverse complement strand
CGTCGATCTCATCCACCGTGCCTTCCACCTCGACGATGCTCGGATCGACGATCTCCAGCACGCGGCCGGTGGCGCCGAGGGCGTCTCCGCTCTCCACGGCGACCTCGTTCACGACGCCGGAGATGGAGGCGACAAGGACTGCGCCTTCGAGGAGTTCGGCGCTGTCTTGCACGTCGAGGAGGGCGAGGGCTACGTCGGCCTGGGCGATGCTGACTTCGAGCGCGTCGGGGCCCGCCTCGGCTTCCGCAAGCGCCTCCTCCGCCGCGTGGTGGTGGTGCGGGGTTTTGAGGCGGGGGTGGGGGGGGGCTAACTGGGGGGAGGGGGCTTTGGCGTGCTCGGGGGCCTGGGCGGCCCCCGCGCCTCGGTAGGCGTCCCATGCCGTGTCCATCTCGCCCTTGACGCAGCGGTCGTAGGAGGAGGGCGGCGCGTCTTCGCACGCGCCTACGACGACGTCGGGGTAGAGGTGCGTCCACGACGCGACGGTCTGCTCGTTCCAGGGCGTTGCGGGGTCATCGCTTGGGAGAGAGAAGGAATCGACGTGGACGCCGGGCGCGGGCAGGAAGAGCGCGCCGAGGTCGACGCCCCACGCGGCAAGGAGGTCGTCCGGCGCGCTGTCGAGTTGGCCGTCCGTCAGCGTGATGCCCAGCCACGCGCGGTAGACGGCAACAGAGGCCTCCTCGGCGTCGGCGAGCGCCTCCTCCGCGTCCGCAAGCGCGTTTGCCCAATGGGTCTGCTTGACGGCGCGGTCGGCGAGGGCGATGTCGAGGTCTTCCAGCGCGGCGTTGCGTTCGACGTTGGCGTCGGCGAGCGCCTCTTCCGTCTCGAGCGCGGCTGCGAGCGCCTCTTCGGCGTCGCGGAGGTCGGACCTGGCGACGGCGAGAGCGCGTTCGCGCTTGAGGATGCTCGCGCCGTCGAGGCGGGCGATGACGTCGCCCGCGCTCACGCGGTCGCCCTCGCCGACCAGCACCTCGCCGACGACGCCCTCGCCTTCGAACGCCTGCCACTCGCGCTCGGGGAAGGCGGTGGCGCCGCTGATGGTTACCCGCTTCACCAGGTCGCCGACGGACGCGGTAACCAGTTGTTCGTCCGCCTGAGCCGCGCCGCCGCCGGGCTCGCGGAGCGCGGCGACGCCGTAGTAGGCGCCGGCGACCGCGCCGCCGAACACCACGAGCGCGAGCAGGAGTTGGGGAATGGTGAGCGGCCCGAGGGCGTTTCTGAATCGGCGCACGGTCTACTCCTCGGCGGTCGGGGCTGCGGGGAGGGTGAAGGTGAAGAGGCTGCCCGCTCCCTCTTGGCTTTCGGCGGCGATCGTTCCGCCGTGGGCTTCGATCAGCTGCTTGGCGATGGTGAGACCCAGCCCGACGCCGCCCGTGGCGCGCGACCGGGACGGGTCGGCGCGGTAGAAGCGGTCGAACAGGTAGGGCAGGTCGGCGGCGGGGATGCCCGCGCCCGTGTCGGCGACGCTCACGGCTATCGAGTCTACCCCGGCGCGCGCCGTAACGACGACGCTTCCGCCTTGTGGGGTATGGGTGAGCGCGTTCTCGAGCAGCGCCGCCGCCGCTTGACCGACGCGGGGGGCGTCGATGAGCGCGTGGGGCAGGTCTTCGGGCAGATCGGCGGAGAGCGCGACGCCCTGAGCCTCGGCGCGCGTGGCGAAGGCGTCCACGGCGCGCCGCAGGACGGGCGCCAACGGAGCGGGTTGTGGGTCGATACGCAATGCGCCCGCCTCGGCCTGGGCGACAAGGGCGAGGTCTTGGACGAGGCGGCTCAGGTTGGCGGTTTGCCCCAAGAGGCTTGCGATGGTGGCCTCGTCGGATTCCAGCAGGCCGTCGCGCACGGCCTCGAGGTAGCCCTGGATGTTGGCGATGGGCGTTCGGAGTTCGTGCGCGGCGTCCGCCGCCAGGTTGCGGCGTTGCGTCTCCGCGCGCTCCAATTCCTGCGCCATAGCGTTGAAGGTATGGCCGAGCCGCGCGACCTCGTCCGTTCCGCGCACGGGCACGCGCTGCGAGAGGTCGCCCGCGCCGAGGCGCTGCGCCGCCGCCTCGAGCGAGCGGAGGGGCGCCATCGTCCTCCGCGATAGGAAGGCAGCGATGGCGACGCCGACGAGGCCCGCGGCGACGCCCACCCATAAGAGCGAGGCGTTGACGGCGTTGGCGACGCGCTCCGCCTGCGGTTCGCTCGCAAAGATGGCCGGGGGCGGCGGCAGGTCCACTACGGCGGTCAAGGCCGCCGCCGCGGCTCCCGGGTCACCGAAGAGCGGGAATACGCGCGGCTGGTTGCCCCCCGGCAGGCGGACCATGACGAGGTTCTCGTTCCCTGCGCCGTCGATGACGTAGACGCTCCAGCCGAACATCAGGCCTGCCTCCCTCACGGAGCGCGCCATCTCGACGAAGCCCGCGCGTTGGTGCTCGCGCTCGGCGAGGAGGCGGAAGTTGGCGGCGCGCACCTCCTCCATCTCGCGCTGGAAGCGCTCCGCCTCGTTGTCTGCGGCGATGCGGGTAGAGACGCTCACGCCGCCCAGGACGAT
>JAPPFU010000235.1 GCA_028875085.1 Chloroflexota bacterium | reverse complement strand
CTTCGTGTTGCACAACGCCTACCGCGATGACAAGGACGACAGCGGGCTTGTTGCCATCGGCATTTCGCCCGTAGGGCGGGTGGTTGAGATCGTCGAGCAGGTGGAGCACCCGTTCATGGTGGGCGTCCAGTTCCACCCCGAATTCCTCTCCCGCCCGCAAGCGCCGCATCCCCTCTTTCGCGAGTTCGTGCGCGCCGCCAAGGAGACGCTGCGCGAGGGCGCGCAGCATGCGATGCCCATCGCGCCCAAGGAGGCCGGGTAGGCCGCCTTATGCCCGTCAACTTCACACGCGTCGCCTCCGTCGATGACCTGGCCGAGGGCAGGATGAAGTCGGTCAAGGCCGGGTTCGAGCAGGTCTGCCTGGCGCGAGTGGAGGGGCGGTTCTACGCGCTGGAGGAGTTCTGCTCCCACGCGGGAGGAGCGCTGTCGAGCGGCGCGCTGGACGGCTACGAGGTGGTCTGCCCGCTCCACGGCGCGCGCTTCGACGTGCGCACCGGCAAGCAGAGCGTCGGCCCGTCGATGACCGGCCAGCCCACCTACCCGGTGCGCGTTGACGACGACGGCGGTGTATTCATCGGCCCGATGCGCGGCGGCGCGACGCTCGGCGCGAGCTTCAACGAATAGCCGTGGCCGCGAGGCAGGGCTGATATGAGCGGCGAACTGGCGCACGTCCGCACCGTCATTTTCGACTTCGACGACACCCTGGCGGGGACGAACCACGCGCGCGTCGCCGCGCTACAGCGCGTCTTCGACGAGGTAGGCGTCCGCGAGCCGACCGCCGCCGACTTCTGGGCAAGCATCCATGGACGGCCCTACGACGGGCCATTGGCGGAGTTGAGCGAGCGCCTCGGCGGCGGCGCAGACCTGACGCAGCGCTACCCGCGCGCCTACTGGCTCCACGAGGCGGCCAACCTGCGCCGCTACGACGGCATTCCCGACGTTGTCGCGCGTGTCGCCGCATCGGGGCGCGCGCTCGGCGTCGTAACCACCAAGCGTAGGCGCTTCCTGCTCGACGGGCGCGTCTGCGGCGTGGACGATCAGCTGCGCCTGCTGGACCTGGAACGCTTCTTCGACGTAGTAGTGGGCTTCGAGGACGTGGCGCGCACGAAGCCAGACCCGGAGGGCGTGTTCCTCGCGCTCGAACGCCTCGGCGCGGCGCCGGAACACGCAGTGATGGTGGGCGACACCACGGCCGACTTCAGCGCGGGCCGCGGCGCGGGCGTTACGGTCTGCCGCGCCGCGTGGGGCGGCGAGTCGACCGGCCCCGCCATCCCGGGCGCGATCCCCCACTACACACTGCGTCGTCCCGACGAGCTGCTCGACTTACTCGGCTTGGAGCGCGGTTGACGCGTCCGGACGCGCGAACGCAGAATCGGCGGGAGGGGGCGCTATGCGCGACGTGGTCATCGTAAGCGGAGCAAGGACGCCCATCGGCCGCTTCGGCGGCGCGTTCAAAGACTTGTCGGCAGCCGACCTGGGCGCCGCTGCCATCCGCGCCGCCGTCGAGCGCGCGGGCATCGACCCCGGCGCCGTCGACCAGGTCATCATGGGCAACGTGCTCCAGGCCGCCGACTCCGGCTACGCCGCGCGCAAGGCGGCGCTGGCCGCCGGCCTGCCCGAGAGCGTCCCCGCCCTTGCCGTCAATCGTGCCTGCGCATCCGGCCTCGAGGCCGTCAACCTCGCCGCCCACGCCGTCATCGCCGGAGACGTCGAGGTGGTGGTCGCCGGGGGGACGGAGAGCATGAGCGGCGCGCCCTACCTTGCGCAGGGCGTGCGCTTCGGCGGTCTGCGCTACGGCAACCACGAGTTGACCGACGCGCTTCAACTGGGCCTGTCCTGCCCTATCTACGACTACCACATGGGCGTTACGGCGGAGAACGTGGCCGAACGCTACGAGGTGAGCCGCGAGGAGCAAGACCGCCTCGCGCTCCAAAGCCACCAACGCGCCGTCGCCGCGCAGGAATCGGGCGCGTTCGACGCGCAGATCGAGCCGGTGAGCGTGCCGCAGGCGCGCGGCGAGCCGGTCGTCGTCAGCAGGGACGAGCACCCCCGCGCCGACACGAGCCTCGAGCGGCTGGCCGCCCTCAAGCCCGCCTTCAAGCAAGGCGGCACGGTCACTGCGGGCAACGCAGCGGGAATGAACGACGCGGCGGCGGCCTTGGTCGTCATGTCGGCGGAGCGCGCCGAACGGGAGGGCGCGACGCCCCGCCTGCGCTGGATGGGGCGCGGCGTCGCGGGCGTAGACCCCGCCGTGATGGGCATCGGCCCCGTTCCCGCCACGCGCTTGGCGTTGGAGCGCACGGGGCTCGACCTTGGCCTCATCGACCTGGTGGAGTTGAACGAAGCGTTCGCCGCCCAGGCCCTCTACGTCATCCGCGAACTGGGCCTGGACGAGGCGCGCACCAACGTGAACGGGAGCGGCATATCGCTCGGCCATCCGCTGGGCGCCACCGGCGCGATCATGGTCGTGAAGTTGATGGAGGAGTTGGAGCGGCGCGGCGGGCGCTACGGCTTGGCCACCCTGTGCGTCGG
>JAPPFU010000072.1 GCA_028875085.1 Chloroflexota bacterium | reverse complement strand
GAGCACGTGCAGCGGGTCTTCGTCGCGCATACTGAAGACGATCTGGGCGATGATGGGCTTGTCGAGCCTGATGCCGCGCTGGCCAAGGACGACTTCCTGCACGCCCTGGGCGACGGGCTTGGCGCCCGCTCCGAGGGGATCGACGCCGGGGGCGATGACGATGTTGCGCCTGTTGGGGGCGTCGGGCCGGATGAACTCGGGATAGCTGTAGAAGGCAGCGTCGTAGGTCAAGGCCGCCTCGCGGATCCTGTCCCACGCTTGGAAGTTGGCGGAGCGGTAGTCGCGGTGGGAGTGCCATGCCCACACGCCGGGGGGGCGTTCGCCGCGCAGACGGGTTACGGCGGGGAGGAGGCCGACGGAGCCGGTGTGGTGGACGATGACCATGTCATAGTCGCGGTCGAACTGCTCGGCGTTGCCCTCGTTGAAGAGCCACCATTCGACCTCGCGCTCCGGCGTCCACTTGACGGGGTAGCCGGAGAGGGCGCGGCGCAGGTCCTGGTCCATGTCCCACAGGTCGGCCGGCATGCGCACCTGCTGCCATGAGACCTCCAAGCCAAGGTCGTGCATCAGGGGCACGGAGCAGGTGAGGAGGCTGCGGACGGCGTTGCTGGCGCCCGGGGAGGTCACGTGGAGGACGCGAAGGCCGTTGAGAGGTTCGGCGAGGTCTCGGAGGCGCTGGATGGCGGCGGCGCCGACGACGGCCTCGTATTCGTTGAGCGAGCGGTTGGTGAGGCCGATGGCGCCGAACATGCGCGGGAACCACCCTCTGCGCAGGCGCGAGGAGGCCTGCGGCGTTACGTGAGCATAGGTTGGCGCGGACGGGCGCTGCGGTCAAGGGGCGCGGCTGCCCGGTTGGGGCGAATCGCGCGCGCTCCAAGCCGAGGGGCGGCGTATAATCGGGCGCCCGCGCGGTTCGCGGAGCATAGGGAGGAGGAGCGTCATGGCGACGGCGGCGCAGGCATACGACCGGAGGACGCAGGACGTGGGCAACATCCTGATGCTGGAGCACGTGAACGTGTGCGTGCCGGATCAGCAGCAGGCGGTAGCGTTCTACATCTTGGGGATGGGCTTCACGCGGGATCCGTACATCAGCGTGGGGCTGGACAACATCTGGGTGAACATCGGGCGGCAGCAGATACACACGCCCACGCGCTCCCGCGGTCAGCGCTTGCGCGGGCGCATCCACGTCACCGTGCCCGACCTGGCGGGGCTGCGCCAACGGCTGGAGGCCGCCGCGCCGCACTTGGCGGGCACGCAGTTCGGGTGGGAGGAGACGGACGGTGGGCTTGAGGTGAGATGCCCATGGGGTAACCGCTTCGCGTGCTCGGAGCCGGAGGCGGGCGGCGTCGCGCTGGGCATCTCGTGCGTGGAGTTGGACGCGCCGCGCGGGAGCGCCGAGGGGATCGCGCGCTTCTATCAACAGGTGATGGAGGCGCCTGCGAGCGTGGAGAAGGGCGCGGCGGTCGTGCAGGTTGGGCAGGGGCAGACGCTGCGGTTCACCGAGCGGGACGAGGTGCCGCCCTACGACGGACACCACGTCGCTATCTACGTGGCGAATTTCTCGGGGCCGCACGCCGACCTGGAGCGGCACGGCGCCATCACGGAGGAATCGAACGAGCACCAGTACCGCTTCGTGAACATCTACGACCCGGCGACGGGTGAGGCGCTGTTCGAGTTGGAGCACGAGGTGCGGAGCGCGACGCATCCGATGTTTATGCGGGCGCTGGTGAACCGCGACGCTGGGGTTACGCAGGTGACGTACGCGCGCGACGGGGAAGCGTTGCGGGTGGGCTAGCGCTTGGCCGCCATTTCGAATGCGCTGGGCTCAGTGCGGGGGCTGGGCAGGCGGCAGTTGACGCTGCTGGGCTCGGTAACGGGCGGCCACGCGGTCATCCACTGGCACCAACAGCTGTTCCCGCTCATCATCCCGCAGGTGAAGGCGGGGCTTGGGCTGACGGACGTGGAGGTGGGGTACTTCTCGGCGGCGCGTCAGGCGGCGGTGGGGGCGGCGAATCTGCCTTCGGGCATCATTGCGGACGCGTGGTACACCCGCCGCGCAGTGATGCTGGGGGCGTCGCTGGCCTTCATGGCGATGGCCTACTTCTTGGTGGGGATAGCGCCGAGCCTGCTATGGGCGCTGCCAGGCGCGATGCTCGTAGGGCTGGGGACGGCGGTGTGGCATCCGCCGGCGATGGCCTCGCTCTCGGCGCGCTTCCCGGGCCGGCGGGCGACGGCGCTGGCGATGCACGGGATGGGGGCGACGTTCAGCGACACGCTCACGCCCATCGCGTTCGGCGGATTGCTAGTGCTGTTCAACTGGCGGGGGGTGTTGCAGGCGCAGATGATCCCGGCGCTGCTGGCGGCGCTCATCGTGTGGCGTGTGCTGGCGGGGCAGTTCAAGGACGCGCCCCCCGCGCCGCAAGGAGGGCGCTTCCGCGACGTGGGGATGCTGCTGCGGAATCCGGTGTTCGCGGGGGTGTCGTTCGCGCAGGGGCTGATGGCGATGTCGCGGAACGTGATCCTGACGTTTCTGCCGCTCTACAT
>JAPPFU010000254.1 GCA_028875085.1 Chloroflexota bacterium | reverse complement strand
CGCGCGTCATGCCCACGTTGGCGTTGCCCCGGTCCTCCCCCAACTCCGCCGGGGCGTCGAACGCGCGCGGGTGGGGCAGCAGGCCGTCCTCCATGCCCACCATTAACACGACCGGGAACTCAAGGCCCTTGACCTGGTGCAGCGTGATGAGCGTCAGGTACTGCTGCGCGTCCTCCTGGATGGCGTCCTGGTCGGAGACGAGGGAGGCGTTCTCAAGGAAGGCGGCCAGCGCCTCCGCGCCGTCGCCCTCGAAGGCGGCGCTCGCGGCGCGCAACTCCTCGATGTTGTCGAGGCGGTCGTCGGCGTCCGGCTCTCCCGATTCGATCAGCATGCGGCGGTAGCCTGTCCGGTCGATGACCATCTCGACCAGGCCCGGTAGACTCGCGCGCTCGCGGTCGGCGCGCAGGCCGTTCACCAGGCGCAGGAAGTCGGCGAGCCGCCGCTGCTGCGCTGCGGCGAACGGGGAGGGAGTTGGCGGCGTTCCGCCCTCCTCTCCGGCGAGAATCTGGAGGGCGGTGTACGGCGGAACGCCAAGGCTCGCCGCCCACTTCCCCAGATCGTCCGCCGTCCGCTTGCCGATGCCGCGCGGGGGAACGTTGAGCACGCGGGCGAGGCTGATCTCGTCGTACGGGTCGTGCGCCAAGCGCAGGAAGGCGAGCACGTCCTTGACCTCGCGCCGCTGATAGAAGCGCATGCCGCCGATGATCTTGTACGGCACGCCGTAGCGCAGGCACGCCTCCTCGATGGCGCGCGATTGGGCGTTCAGGCGGTAGGTGACGACGCAATCGCGCAGCCCGTATCCGGCGTCCGCCGTCAGCCGCTCCACCTCCTGAATCGTCATCTGCGCCTCCTCCTCCTCGGTGTACGCCTCGGCCACGACGATAGGCTCGCCTTCGGCGTTGTCGGTGAAGAGGCGCTGTTCGAGGCGCTGCTCGTTGCGGGAGATGACGCGCTGCGCGGCGGCGAGGATGGTCTTGGTGGAGCGGTAGTTCTGCGACAGGTGCACCGTCTTCGCGCCGGGGAAGTCGGCCTGGAACGACAGGATGTTGCGCAGGTCCGCGTTGCGCCACGAGTAGATCGACTGGTCGGGGTCGCCCACCACGGCGAGGTTGTTGTGCGCGGCGGCCAGTTGCTTCGCCAAGCGGTACTGCGCCACGTTCGTGTCTTGGAACTCGTCCACCATCAGGTACTGGAAGCGGCTCTGGTACTTCTTCAGCACGTCCGGCGCCGCGTCGAACAGTTCCACGGTGCGGCGCAGCAGGTCGTCGAAGTCGACGGCGCGGCTGCGCTCCAAGACGGCCTGGTAGGGGCCAAACACCCGCGCCACCGTCTCCTCGTAGAAGCCGTCGGCGGCGCGCCGGAAAGTATCGGCGTCCACCAACTGCGACTTGGCGGACGAGATGACGCTCAGCACGCCGCGCAGCGGGAAGCGCTTCGGGTCGACGTCCGCCTCCTCCATTGCCCGCTTGAGCGCGTCCGTCTGGTCGTCGGCGTCCAGGATCACGAAGTCGCTAGGGATGCCGACGGCCTCTCCGTCAGCCCGCAGAATCCTGGCGCACAGCGCGTGGAACGTGCCGACGCTCAACCGCTGCGCGTCCTCGCGGCGACTGAAGAGCGGCGCGGCTGTGTCGTGCGCGGACGCGCCGAACAGGCGGTTGCGCATCTCGCGCGCGGCGCGGTTGGTGAAGGTGACGGCGGCGAGACGGGAAGGAGATATGCCGGTGAGCTCGACGACGTAGGCGATGCGGTGGGTGATGACCCGCGTCTTGCCGCTGCCTGGCCCGGCCACGATGAGCAGCGGGCCGTCGAGGTGCTGCACGGCGTCGCGCTGCGCCGGGTTAAGCCCGTCGAGCAAGGCGGAGTGGCGGGTCTTGACCATGGGAGGCGATTATAGAGGCGCGGCGGCGCGCGGCGGCAGTGCGCGCCGTCAGCCCCGCCCGAGGCGAGACGATGGAAGACCCGAGGCCGCACCACTACCTCGCCGTCTACGGCGACCCCGACGCCCCCGGCCACGTGGCCGTGGAGAGCGGGCGCTACGGCCACCGCAACCAGCCACGCTCCTTGGCGCCGGGCGATATGGTGCTGCTCTACTGCACGGGCACCTACCGCGAATACCCCCAGTCGGCGCCGGGCATCGGCATCGTTACGGAGGTGGACTGGGCGGACCGCAGCTTCCGCTACGACTACCTGCCCTTCCGCGAGCCTGCCCCGCTGGAGGCGCTGCGCTTCGGCTTCGAGCCGCCCGACGCATGGAAGCTGGCCAACATCCGCTTCGACACCTATTGGTTCTTCCGCATCTCCGCCGAATCCTTCCGCGCGATCGCGCAAGGCGCGCGGCTTGGCGCGCCCGGCGGCGACGCGCAAGGGCGTCTGGAGCCGTAAGCCGCATCGGCCCCACGCGACGGCGGGGCAGAGCGCGTCCGCGTCCTACTTCCGTCATTCCCGCTTCCTCTCACCGTCATTCCCGCGAAAGCGGGAATCTAGCTTCGATTCCCCGCCGGGTGCGCCGAGGGGCGGCCAGCCCCTCGGCTGGGGGCGTGGGGGTATCCCCCAC
>JAPPFU010000154.1 GCA_028875085.1 Chloroflexota bacterium | reverse complement strand
CCCGACGACTACGTGCGGCGGTTCAGCGCAGACGTGGTGCGGCTCTACCTGATGTTCATCGGGCCGTGGGAGCAGGGGGGCGACTGGAGCGACAGCGGCATCAACGGCGTGGCGCGCTGGGTCTCCCGCCTGTGGGAGGTGTGCCAGCGCGATGTCTCGGCATTGCCCGCGCAGGGCGCCGCCGACGGCGCTTTGACGCGCAAGACGCACCAGACCATCCGCCGCGTGCTGGCCGACGTCGAGCGCTTCAAGATGAACACCGCCATCTCCGCGCTGATGGAGTTGTCCAACGAACTCTCGCGCGTCCACGACGAGGGCGCGGCGTCGCGGGAGGCGTGGAGCGAGGGCGTGGAGAGGCTGCTGCTGCTGCTCGCGCCGCTGGCGCCCCACCTGGCGGAGGAGTTGTGGGAGCGGACGGGGCGCGCGTACAGCGTCCACCAGCAGCCGCTGCCGGAGTGGGACGCCGCGCTGGCCGCCGAGGAGGAGGCGACGCTGGTCGTCCAGGTGAACGGCAGGCTGCGCGACCGCATCAGCGTGCCCGCCGGCGTCAGCGACGCGGACGCCAAGCAGGCGGCGCTCGACTCGGAGCGGGTGCGCTCGTACGTGGAGGGGCGGGAGGTGGCGCGCGTGCTGTACGTGCCGGAGCGCTACCTGGTCAACATCGTGGTGCGGTAGGGGCGTTTGGCGCCGCCCATTCCCATAGAGGCGACCGGCTGGTCGCCCGAATCGAGGCGAGATTCTCGCTTGCGCGGGAATGGCGGAAGCAAGGCACGGCATTCGCCCTCGAGTTCCCTCAGGGCGAACGAGAGAGGCGCGCTCAGGGCGCGGGGGTTGGGGCGGGGACGGGCGGGGCTTCGAGGAGCATGGCTTCGAGGGTGAGGCGGGGGTTGGCGTTGCGGTCTAGGGCGTCGATGGCCTCTTCGACGCGGCGCGCCCAGCGGAGCGTGGCGGCGGGCGGGAGGGCGGCGGCGTGCCGCTCGATGGTGGAGCGCCACGCGGCGTTGACAATCTCGGCGCCGCGCCCTTGCTGGGTCAGCAGCACGTCGCGGAGCCAGCGGAGCCACGCGTAGAGCTCCTCGCGCCCCTCGGCGCGGTCACGGAAGAAGCGGCGGGCGAGGTCGTCCGCGTAGGCGAACCGCCCCTCCAAGCCCGCCTCCGCCGCGTCCACGATGCGCTCGATGCGCTGATGCGCCTGCGCCAGCACCGCAGGCTCGGCGGCGGCTTGCAGCGCCCAGCCGAGGCAGCCGCGCGAGAGGCGGGCGAGCAGGTCGGCCTGCTCGGCGTCTTGGCCATGCTCCTCTTGCAGGATGCGCGCCACCTCGCCGACGGACATCGGGCGCAGTTCGAGTGTTTGGCAGCGCGAGCGGATGGTGGCGAGCAGGTCGTCGGCGTGCTCGGTCAGCAGCACGATAAGCACGTCGGGCGGCGGCTCCTCCAGGACTTTGAGCAGCGCGTTGGCGGCGTCCGTGCTCATGCGCGCGGCGTCCTCGATGATGAAGACGCGGCGCTTGCCCTCGTAGGGGCGCAGGTGGGCGGCGGCGATGATGTCGCGCACGGCCTCGATGCCGATGAGGGTGCGCGCCGCGCCGTCCTCGCGCTCGCCCGCGGCGATGAAGCGCACGTCGGCGAAGGAGCCGTTGGCGATGCGGGCGCGGCAGGCGTCGTAGGCGTCGTCGCAGTTGACGGCCTGGGCGAGTTGGACGGCGAGCGTAGTCTTGCCGACGTGGGCGGGGCCGGCGAAGAGGTAGGCGTGGTGGAGGCGGTCGTGGTCGAGGGCGCGCTCGAGGATGCGCACGGCGGCGTCTTGGCCGCGCAGGGTGAAGCGCGGCATAGGGCTAGCGGATGTCGGTCGCCATCAGGTCGTCGTAGGACTCGCGGCGGCGCAGGAGCGTGGCGTTGCCGCCGCCCACGAGCACGATGGGCGGGCGCCCGTTGAGGTTATAGTCGCTGGCCATCGACGGCCCGTAGGCGCCGGAGGCGGGGATGGCGAGCAGGTCGCCCGCGCGCAGGGCGGGCAGGCGCGCGTCGCGAATCAGCACGTCGCCCGATTCGCAGTACTTGCCCGCGACGGTTACCGTGTCGGTTGCGGCGTCGTGCGCGCGGTTGGCGGCGATGGATACGTAGCGTGCGTCGTAGAGGGCGGGGCGGATGTTGTCGCCCATGCCGCCGTCGACGGCGACGTAGGTGCGGACGCCCGGAATCTCTTTGATAGCGCCGACGGTGTAGAGCGCAACCCCCGCCGGCCCGGCGACGGCGCGGCCCGGTTCGATGACCATCTCCGGCTCGGGCATGTCGTAGTCGCGGCAGGCCTGGCGCAGCGCGCCGACGATGGCCTCGGCGTAGGCGTCCGCCGTGGGCGGGTCGTCGTCTTCGGTGTAGGCGATGGCGAAGCCGCCGCCGGGGCTGAAGCGGCGCAGTTCGAGACCCTCCTCGCGCATCCGCGACGCGAACTCCATCACGACGGCCACCGCCTCCGAATACGGCTCCAGCTCGAAGATGGGCGAGCCGAGGTGGAAGTGGAGGCCTTGCAGGTCAAGGTGGGGCGCGGCGACGGCGT
>JAPPFU010000083.1 GCA_028875085.1 Chloroflexota bacterium | reverse complement strand
TGTCAACAAATCCCCCCGCAACTTACCACCATTCACCAAGGCGCAAGCAGCGGCGTGTATCCGCGCGTAAGCCGCAGCGGGCGGGAGCATCGGTCAGCCGACAGGGCCTGCCGCCTATTATAGAAGGGGCAAGCGCCCGTTCAAGAGGCGAACAGGCGGACTCGCAGCCGCTTGCCTCCGCACCTGCCCCTTACGGTAAGGGCGGGCGGCGGCTGGGCTAGACTAGGCGACGCATCAACCCTGCCCATAGGAGAAGGAACGCGTTGGAGCTGCCCCGCCGCTACGCGGACGCCATCATCCAACACGCGCTCGAGGAGAGCCCGAACGAGTGCTGCGGCATCCTGGCGGCGCAGGGCGAGCGGTTCGTCAAGCACTACCGCATGACGAACATGGAGCGCAGCCCCTACCGCTACAGCATGGACGGCAAGGAGCTGCTGGCCGCCTATCACGAGATAGAGGACAGCGGATGGGAGCTGCGCGTCATCTACCACTCGCACACCCACAGCCCCGCGTACCCGTCGGCCACGGACGTGCGCCTCGCCACGTGGCCGGAGGCGCGGTACGTGCTGGTGTCGCTCCAAGACCCCGCGCGCCCGGACATCCGCGCCTTCACCATCGCCGACGAGCAGGTGGCGGAGGAGCCGGTCGCCATCGTCGACGAGCCGGCGTAGAGAGAGCGCCCCGCCCTCGCCCCCTTCCGCCGCGCCATGGCGGCGCAGAGGCAGGCGTATGCGGTTGACAGCCGCCGCCGTCATCCGCTACGATGCCGCAACATCCGACAAGCACTCATTCCGCGAGGAAGAGAAGTAGTAGGGACAGACGAGCCCGAGCGAGCCGGCGCATGGTGTGAGGCCGGCGGCGAACGAGGCCCCGAACTCGTCTCGGAGCGGCCGGCCCGAATGGAGTAGGGCGGCGGAGCGCGCCGTTACCGCGCAACCGAGAGTCCCCCGCATCTGGGGGGAACGAGGGTGGCACCGCGGGCACAGCAGCTCGTCCCTTGCGTGGGGGCGGGCTTTTTGTTTGGGCGCGGCGCTGAGGCGCGAAGCAAAAAAGGCGAAGGAGCGGCGATGCGGTTGACGGGCGGGCAGATGGTGTGCGCGGCGCTGTTGCGCGAGGGCGTGGACATCGCCTTCGGGCTGCCTGGCGGCGCGATCCTGCCGCTGTATCAGACGCTGCCGGAATATCCGGGGCTGCGCCACGTCCTCGTGCGCCACGAACAGAACGCGGGCCACGCGGCGGACGGCTACGCGCGCGCCACGGGCAAAGTGGGCGTCTGCATCGCCACCTCCGGCCCTGGCGCGACCAACTTGGTTACACCGCTGGCGACGGCGATGATGGACTCCGTGCCCATCGTCGCCATCACGGGGCAGGTGCCGCGGGCGGCCATCGGCCGCGACGCCTTCCAGGAGACGGACACCACCGGCATCACGCTGCCCATCACCAAGCACAACTACCTGGTGATGAGCGCGGCGGAACTGCCGGCGACGCTCAAAGAGGCGTTCCACGTCGCGAGGACGGGGCGCCCCGGCCCGGTGCTCATCGACCTGCCGCGCGACGTGCAGACGGAGCGGGCGGAGTTCGACTATCCGGACGACATCCGCATGCGCTCCTACAGGCCGACGCTGGAGGGGCACGCGCAGATGATTAAGCGGGCGGCGCGGCTGATTCGCGACGCCGAGCGCCCGCTGATCCTGGCAGGGCACGGCGTGCTCATCTCGGGCGCGATGGCCGAGTTGCGCGAACTGGCGGAGAAGGCGCAGATCCCGGTCATCACCACGTTGTTGGGCATCAGCGCGGTCAACGAGGACCACGTGCTCTCGCTCGGAATGCCGGGGATGCACGGCTGGGCGCACAACAACTGGGCCATTGACCGCGCCGACCTACTGGTGGCAGTGGGGATGCGGTTCGACGACCGCGTTACGGGACGCATCAGTTCCTTCGCGCCCAACGCCAAAGTGGTGCACATCGACATCGACCCGGCCGAGGTCGGCAAGAACATCCGCGTAACCGTGCCCATCGTGGGCGACGCCAAGCGCGTGCTGCATGCCCTGGCGCGCGAGGTCGAACCCGCCGTGCGGACGGAGTGGCTGCAAGAGATCGACCGCCTGCGCGACGAGCATCCGTCCTACCGCATCCGCGAGAGCGACGGTCTGCTGCCGCAGTACGTCGTGCGCGAACTGTCGGACGCGACCGAGGGCAACGCCATCGTCGTAACCGGCGTGGGGCAGCATCAGATGTGGGCGGCGCAGCACTACCGCTTCACGGAGCCAGGCGCCTGGCTCACCTCTGGCGGCCTCGGCACGATGGGGTTCGAGGTCGGCGCGGCGATGGGCGCCGCGATGGGGCGCCCTGACAAGACGGTGTGGAGCATCGCGGGCGACGGCGGGTTCCAGATGACGATGGCGGAGTTGGCGACCATCGTCGAGAACCGTGTGCCGGTGAAGTTCGCCATCCTGAACAACAACCACCTCGGCCTGGTGCGCCAGCTGCAAGACCTCTTCAACGACGGTGTGCGCGTCGCATCCGGCTATTCCGGCAACCCCGACTTCGTGAAGTTGGCGGACGCCTACGGCGTGTGGGCGACGCGGGTGACAGAGCGCGGCCAGGTGCGCCAGGCCATCGACGACGCTATGGCGCACGACGGCCCCGCCCTCATCGACTTCATGGTGGAGCCAGAGGAGAACGTGTACCCGCACGTCCCAGCAGGGGAGAGCGTGGCCGAGATGCTGGAAGGCCCGGCGCCCGAAGGAGAGCGCGCATGGCGGTAGCGCAAAGCAACGGCTCGCGCACCATCACGGCGCTCGTTCACGACCGGCCGGGGGTGCTCGCGCGGGTGGCGGGACTGTTCCGCCGCCGCGGGTTCAACATCTCCAACCTCGTCGTGGGCCACAGCGAATCGCCGGGGCTGTCGCGGATGACCTTCGTCGTCGAGGGCGACAACTACGTCGTGGAGCAGGTGGCAAAGCAGCTCTACAAGCTGATTGACGTGGTGCGCGTGAACGACATCTCGGCGGAGAACATCGTGGCGCGCGAACTGGCGCTCATCAAGGTCGCGGCCACCCCGCAGAACCGCGCGGCCATCCTCGAGACGGCGGCCATCTTCCGGGCGAACGTCATCGACGTGAGCCCGGGGGCGCTCATCATCGAGACGACGGGCGGCGAGGACAAGGTGGACGCGCTGCTGCAACTGCTGAAGCCCTACGGCGTGCGCGAGATCATGCGCACGGGGCGCGTCGCTATGGCGCGCGGCGCGGCCGCGACCGGGAGCGGGCGCGCGGAGCCGCAGCGGACGGACAAGAGCGCGCCGGACACCGAGGTCGTGCCCTAGCAGCGGGCGCGACTCGAACGAGGAGAGAGTATGGCAACGGTCTACTACGAGAAGGACGCGGACCCCTCGCGCTTGGAGGGCAAGCGCATCGGCGTTATGGGCTACGGCTCCCAGGGCCACGCCCACGCGCTCAACCTGCGCGACAACGGCGTCGACGTGGTCGTCGGCCTGCACGCGGGCTCGTCGAGCCGCGCGCGCGCCGAGGCGGCGGGCCTGTCCGTCGCCCTGCCCGAAGAGGTCGCCAAGGCGTCCGACGTCATCATGGTGCTGGTTCCGGACACCGTCCAGCGCGGGCTGTACGAGAGCGCCATCGAGCCGCACCTCGACTCGTCCAAGACGCTGATGTTCGCCCACGGGTTCAACATCCACTTCAAGGAGATAACGCCGCCCGCCGACGTCGACGTGTCGATGATCGCGCCCAAGGCGCCGGGGCATCGCATGCGCGAGGTGTTCACCCAAGGTTCCGGCGTGCCCGCGCTCGTCGCCATCCACCAGGACGCGTCGGGCGAGGCGCTGCCCAACGCGCTCGCCTACGGCGCGGGCGTCGGCAGCATGCGCGCCGGCATCGTGCAGACCACCTTCAAAGAGGAGACGGAGACCGACCTGTTCGGCGAGCAGTCGGTGCTCTGCGGCGGGACGGCGGCGCTGGTCAAGGCAGGGTTCGAGACGCTCGTCGAGGCGGGCTACCAGCCGGAGATCGCCTACTTCGAGGTGCTGCACGAACTCAAGCTCATCGTCGACCTGATGTACGAGGGCGGCCTCAAGTACATGCGCTACTCGGTGAGCGACACCGCCGAGTTCGGCGACTACACCCGCGGCCCCGTCATCGTCGACGACCACGTGCGCGCGGCGATGAAGCAGGTGCTCGCGCAGATACAGGACGGCACGTTCGCCCGCGAGTGGATCGCCGAGAACCACGAAGGCGGCCACCGCTTCAAGCGCTTACGCGAGCAGGACGCGGGGCACCAGATCGAAGAGGTCGGCGCCCAGTTACGCGAGATGATGTCCTTCTTGAAGCAGCACTAGGCGCGGGCGCTGCGGCGCTCACCGGACGGAACGAACGGGGAACCATCATGAACGACAAGGTGCTCATCTTCGACACGACGCTCCGCGACGGCGAGCAGTCGGCCGGCACGGCCATGACCGTCGAGGAGAAAGTTGAGATAGCCAAGCAACTGGAGCGGCTGGGGGTGGACGTCATCGAGGCGGGCTTCCCCATCAGCTCCAAGGGCGACTTCGAGGCGGTGCAGAGCGTCGCGCGCGAGGTGCGCGCGCCCATCGTGGCGGCGCTGTCGCACTGCCGCGACGCCGCCATCGACCGCGCTGCCGAGGCGTTGAAAGACGCGGCGCATCCGCGCATCCACCTCTTCCTGTCGTCGTCCGACAATCACCTGATGAACCAGTTGCGCAAGAACCGCGAAGAGGTGGTGGAGATGGCGGTGAGCGCGATACGCCGCGCCCGCTCCTACGTGGACGACGTGGAGTTCTCGCCGATGGACTCCTCTCGCACCGACCGCGACTTCCTCGCCCACCTGGTGCGCGCGGCCATCGACGCGGGCGCCACCACCATCAACATCCCCGACACGGTCGGCTATGCGGCGCCTGGCGAGTTCGCCGCACTGCTGGAGCATCTGCGCGAGCAGGCGCCCGAGCTGGGCGAGTCGGTGCGTCTGTCCGTCCACTGCCACGACGACCTGGGCATGGCGGTGGCCAACAGCCTCGCCGCCGTGAAGGCCGGCGCGCGCCAGGTCGAGGGCTGCATCAACGGCATCGGCGAGCGCGCCGGCAACTGCGCCCTCGAAGAGGTCATCATGGCGCTGCGCACCCGCAGCGACTACTTCGGCGCCGACACCGACGTCGACACGAAGCAGCTCTACGCCACCAGCCGCCTGGTGAGCCAGATCACCGGCTTCGCCGTGCAGCCCAACAAGGCCATCGTTGGGCGCAACGCCTTCCGCCACGCGTCGGGCATCCACCAGGACGGCCTCATCAAAGACCGCTCCACCTACGAGATCATCGACCCGGTGTCGGTGGGCGTGCCTCGCAGCGAGCTGGTGCTCTCCAAGCTGAGCGGCAGCCGCGGCCTCCGCGCGCGCCTCACCGAGTTGGGCTACGCGGTGACAGACGAGCAGCTGCCCGCCGTCTACGAGCAGTTCAAGGAGCTGGCCGACAAGAAGCGCGAGGTTACCGACCGCGACCTCATGGCGCTGATGAGCGGCCACGTCTCCGCCATCGAGCAGACCTATTCCCTCGAGCACGTCCAGGTAACCTGCGGCACGCGCGAGGTTCCCACCGCCACCGTAACCATCAAGGCGGCTGACGGCGGCGCCCTCTACACCGACGCCGCCACCGGCGACGGCCCGGTGGACGCGGTGTACAAGGCTATCAACCGCATCGTGCGGGAGCCCAATCAGCTGACGGAGTTCAGCGTCAACGCCGTTACCGAGGGCAACGACGCGGTCGGCGAGGTGAGCATCCGCATCGAGCGCGACGGGCGCACCTACATCGGGCGCGGCGCCGACACCGACATCATCGTCGCCTCCGGCAAGGCGTACATGGCCGCCCTCAACCGCCTGCTGGCGATGGGCGGCCAAGCAGCCCCCGCCGCTGAAGCGGCCGCCACCGTCGGGTAGCCCGAGTAAGAGGCAACCTGTCCCTACGACGCTGCATGCTATGCGGGAGTCATTTACGGGCGCGGCTTGACAAATGCGGGCGAATCCCGTATAATAAGCGTAGCATTCCCTCGTTTCGAGACGCTAGAAACAGCGCTGATTACGGCGATAATCGCCGCATTTGAGCGCTAGTTCCGCACGGGACATTCCGTAAGGCAAACCAGCGTCTCATCCACGAATTCGCTGCTAATTCTGCGGTATAAGGAGGCGCATCATCGAACGTTTGACAATCGTGGCGAGCGTGGAAGAGGAGGCGGTGCACATCGGCCGCGCAGCCGGAGCCGGAGGCCTGCGGGCGGCCATCGCGCGGCGCATCGCCGACCCGGAGCGCTACCGTTCCCCGGCGGAGAAGACGCTGTCGAAGGACCCGGACGGCTGGCACGGCGTGGTGATGTGGGCGCAGCTTCCGAGCGCCCAGAGCGCAGCCGACCACAAGGCGGCGTTGGTCGAGGCGCACGAAGCGCGCCACGGCTACAAGCCGTCCTTCAAGGGAAGCCCCGGCAACAAAGTCAGCGTAACGGTCAAAGGAGAGGTCGGCCCGTTGAACTGGTCGGGCCTGCTTGCAATGCACAAGAGCAACCTGCCGAACATCCCGGCGGCGCCCGGCGTCTTCCTCATCGCAGCGGTGTGCGAGGCCATCCCTATCATGACGCTCGGCGGCGAAGAGCGTTGGGTGAACATCCGCCGCGATGCCAACCGCGTGGCGAGCGTCTCACCGGCACAGCCCAAGGCTCCTTCGTCCATCGAGGATTGGAAGGACGAGATTCGGCAGCTTCTTCGTCCCGTTGCGGAAGAATTTCGGAAGAAACTCCTTCGGGAGCGAGAAGGGAAGAGGCCTACCCACACCGAGGACGGAATTCCTATCATTTACGGCCATGAGTCCGACCATGACTGGCTGCGCCAGGTTCGGCGAGAGCGGGCGCGGCTCGCCCGTGAGGCGGCCTGGCAGTTGGTCTACATTGGAGAGGGAGTCAACCTACACAATCGTCTATCCGGAAGGATAGACCACGCGGTCAAGCACACCGAGGGTAAACCCTTCGAGGGGAAATGCCTCCTCGCTTGGGCTGAGAAGGCAGTCATCGAATGCGGATGGCAGTTGGAGGTCTGCTGGGCAGAGACAGACACTCGTGAAGCGCGTGAGGCAGCGCTTCTCCGGGCGCACCATGCCGCCTATGGCCGCCTACCCGGGTTCGTGCGCTCCGACAACAGGGAGTTCGTGAGGGGCAACAAGCAGTTCCCCAAGCAAGATGGGGCCATAGATGGCCTCACCTGGTCGGCTTGGCATCCGATGGAGAAGGCGACGGTCTCCGACATCCCCACCGAGCCCGGTGTGTACTGCATCCGCGCCCTACCGCCCTCTCCGTAGGGGCAACCGGCTGGTCGCCCTCCCCGCCTAGCGCCGCCGCCGCGCAGCGGCTATCCTAGGCGCTCGCTGCGGCCCGCAGGCCGCTTCACCCGCAGGAGGCAACCGCTCGATGGCGCCGAGAACGATGTTCCAGAAGATTTGGGACGCCCACGTGGTGCGGCAGGAGCCGGGCCAGCCCGCGACCCTCTACGTCGACCTCCACCTCGTCCACGAAGTCACCTCGCCCCAGGCGTTCGACGGCCTGCGCCTGAACAACCGCAAGGTACGCCGCACCGACCTCACCATCGCCGTGGCCGACCACAACGTGCCGACCGACGACCGCTCGGGCGGGAACGTGGTGCTGGAGGACGCGGTGTCGGCGGCGCAGTTGGACGCGCTGGCGCGGAACACGGCGGAGTTCGACATCGAGTACTACGACATGTACTCGCCCAACCAGGGCATCGTCCACGTCATCGCGCCGGAGCAGGGGCGGACGCAGCCGGGGATGATCGTGGTGTGCGGCGACAGCCACACCTCCACGCACGGCGCGTTCGGCGCCATCGCCATGCCCATCGGCACCTCGCAGGTGGAGCACGTGCTGGCGACGCAGTGTCTGTCGCAGTCGCCGCTGAAGACGATGGAGATACGGGTGGAGGGCGCGCTGCCGACGGGCGTGTCCGCCAAAGACCTCATCCTCGGCGTCATCGCGCGCATCGGCGTGGACGGGGCGCAGGGCTACGCCGTGGAGTACACGGGCGAGGCGATCCGCTCCCTCTCGATGGAGGGGCGCATGACGCTCTGCAACATGTCCATTGAGGCGGGCGCGCGCGTGGGGATGGTCGCGCCCGACGAAACCACCTTCGCCTACCTGAAAGGCCGCCCCCACGCGCCGCAAGGCGACGAGTGGGACGCGGCGGTCGAACGCTGGCGCCAACTGCCGAGCGACCCGGACGCGGAGTACGACAGCGTGCTGATCATCGACGCGGCGGAGATGGCGCCCTACGTAACGTGGGGCACCAACCCCGGCATGGCCGTGCCCGTTACGGACGCCGTGCCGTCGCCGTCCGACTTCGCGGAGCAGCAAGACCGCGACGCGGCGTCGCGGGCGCTGGAGTACATGGGGCTCGAGGCGCGGACGCCCATCACGGGCATCGCGCTCGACCGCGTGTTCATCGGCTCGTGCACCAACTCGCGCCTCGAAGACCTGCGCGCCGCCGCCGCCGTCGCCAAGGGGCGACGCGTGCATCCCGACGTCTACGCGATGGTGGTGCCCGGCTCCACGCAGACGAAGCTGCTCGCCGAGGCCGAGGGCCTCGACGCGGTCTTCCGCGAGGCGGGGTTCGACTGGCGGGAGGCGGGCTGCTCCATGTGCCTGGGGATGAACCCCGACGTGCTGCAGCCGGGCGAGCGCTGCGCCTCCACTTCGAACCGCAACTTCGAGGGGCGCCAAGGCAAGGGCGGGCGCACCCACCTGGTCAGTCCCGCGATGGCGGCGGCGGCGGCGGTGGCGGGGCGGTTCGTAGACGTAAGGGAGTGGGAGTAGCCGATGGAAGCATTCAACAAGATCACCAGCGCGGTGGCGGCGCTCGACCGCGTGAACGTCGACACCGACCAGATCATCCCGGCGCAGTACCTGAAGCTCATCACGAAGACGGGTTTCGGCCCGTACCTATTCGACTCGTGGCGCTACGGGCCCGACCGCGCGCCCAAGCCCGACTTCGAACTGAACCGCCCCGGCTACGAGAACGCGCGCATCCTGGTGAGCGGGCGCAACTTCGGCAGCGGCTCCTCGCGCGAGCACGCCGTGTGGGCGCTGGTGGACTACGGCTTCCGCGTCGTCATCGCGCCCAAGTTCGCCGACATCTTCCACAAGAACTGCTTCGAGAACGGCCTCGTCCCCGTCATCGTCTCCGACGACGTGCTCGAACAGATCATGATTCGCGCCAAGGAGCAGCCCGGCTGGGCGCTGACGGTCGACCTCGAGGCGGAGCGCCTCGACGACGGCGCGGGCTTCAGCGCGCCCTTCGTCGTCCACGAAGACCCCGAGACGCACGCCTTCCGCCGCTACACCCTGCTCAACGGCCTCGACGAGATAGGGCTAACCCTGCGGCACGAGGCGGACATCGCCAGGTTCGAGGCGGCGCGCTCGCGCTAGCATCCCCGGAGGCGCACGCTATGGCTACGTTCGACCTGCTCGTTCTCCCCGGCGACGGCATCGGCGTCGAGGTTACCTCCGCCGCCCAGCGCGTGCTCGACACGGTGGGGCGGCGCTTCAAGCACACCTTCCGCTCCGCCTCCGCCGCCGTGGGCGGCGTGAGCATCGACAACCCCGGCGCGCCGCCCCGCGCCGAGACGACGGCGCTCGCGCGCAAGGCGGACGCGGTGCTGTTCGGCGCCGTCGGCGGCCCCAAGTGGGACGACGCGCCCGTGCGCCCCGAGGCCGCCATCCTAGGTCTGCGCAAGGCGCTCGGCCTCTTCGCCAACATCCGGCCGGTCAAGATCTTCCCCGGCATGGAGGAGGCCAGCCCCGTCAAGAACGACCGCGTGAACGGCGTCGACCTCATCATCATCCGCGAGTTGACCGGCGGCCTCTACTACGGCAAGCCCAAGCGCCGCTGGACGACCAAAGCCGGGCGCCAGGGCGTGGACGCCATGCGCTACTCTGAGCGCGAGGTGGACCGCATCATGCGCACCGCCTTCGAACTGGCGCGCACCCGCTCGCGCAGGGTCACCTCCGTGGACAAGGCGAACGTCCTCGAAGTGAGCCGCATGTGGCGCGAAGTCGCCAACGACGTCGCCAAGGACTACCCCGACGTGACGCTGGAGCACCAACTGGTCGACTCCTGCGCCATGCTCCTCGTTACGCGCCCCGCGTCGTTCGACGTGCTGGTGATGGGCAATATGTTCGGCGACATCCTGTCGGACGAGGCGGCGGTGATCACCGGCTCGCTGGGGATGCTGCCGTCGGCCAGCCTGGCCGGGCTGCCGCGCTCGGGCGGAGGGCGGCGGCGCGCCGTGCGCGGCCTGTACGAGCCTATCCACGGCACCGCGCCGGACATCGCGGGGCAGAGCAAGGCCAACCCCCTGGGCGCGATTCTCTCCGCCGCCTTCATGCTCCAATACTCCTTCGGCCTCGCCGAGGAGGCTCACGTCGTCAATGCCGCCGTGGAGGGCGCGCTGGCCGAGGGGCTGCGCACCGCCGACCTGGCGCCCGCCGGCGCCCGCGCCGTGAGCACGGAGCAGATGACCGACGCAGTGGCCGCGGGCGTGGAAGCGGCGTGAGCCCGAGCGGCTGTACCTGCCGCAACCCAGCCTCCGCCGCGGAGGGGCGCCCGCCTATGGCCGGCGCCCCTTGTTGTTGTTCACGCAGCGGGGTGCGCCGATGACCGAGGAACTGCTCATCGGCGCGGGCGTGGTGGCGGCGGCGTTCGGAGCGGCGGTGGTCGGCGGCGTAGTAGGCATCGGCACCGCCATCATCATGCTGCCCATCTTGGCGCTCGTGCTGGGCGTCCGCGAGACGGTGGCGGTGCTGGCGGTGGCGATGACGATGGCCAACCTCGCGCGCATGATCGCCAATCGTCGCGAGATCGATTGGCGCGTAGTCGTCTGGTGGACGCTCGGCGCCCTGCCGTTCGCCATCCTGGGCACCTTCATCCTTGCCAGCGCGCCGCCCGAAGCGCTCACCCGTCTGCTCGGCGCCTTCTTCCTGCTCGTCGTGGTCTACCGGCGGATGCCCCTAGGCCAGGATTGGCATATGCCCGTGCGCGGCTTCGCCGTTCTCGGCGCCGTCCAAGCAGGCGTAACCGCCCTGTTCGGCGCGGCGGGGCCGCTAGGCGTGCCCTTTTTCCTCGCTTACGGCCTGACGCGTGGCGCGTTCGTGGGGACGATGAGCGCGGGGAACGTGGCGATGAACGGCGTGCGCATCCCCGCGCAGAGCGGGTTCGATCTGCTGACCTTGGAGTTAGCGCTCATCGGCGTGGGCATCGGCCTGGTGATGTTCGCGGGCGGCTTCGCGGGCAGGTGGGTGGTGACGCGCGTCTCCGAGCGCTTCTTCATCATCCTCGTCGAGGTCGTGCTCGCCGCCGTCGGCCTCCTCTTCCTCATCCGCGGCTAGCCGGGCAGCGGCGGCTGGTACGCGAACAGCGGCGCGTCCATCGTGATGAGGCGCGTCTCCTCCGCGAGCGCCTGGCGCGCGAACCTGGGCAAACCGAACATCCCCGCGTGGGCGGCGCCGTCGTAGTAACGGGACTCGCCGTCGAGGCGGGATGCCGCAGCGGCGTCGACGGCCTCCGCCGCGGACGCCGCGACGTTCGGCGCGTCAGGCAGCCCGGCGGCGACGAAGCCCCACGTGAGGCCGAAAGACGGCATGCCCACGCAGTAGGGCGAGGCGTTGGCAAGTTCCGAGGCGATGGTGCGGTGCACGGCGGTGAACGTCTCGTGGATGGTGGTCGGCCCGGCCGGGCCCGACTGCGCGGCCATCAGCCCGCCGGGCCGCAGCCGCGAGCGCAGGAGGCGATAGAACTCCCGCGTGAAGAGCGGATAGGCAGGCCCCGCCTCCAGCGGATCGGGCACGTCGATAATGATGACGTCGAAGGGCTGCTCGTGCTCCTCCAGGTAGACGCGCGCATCCTCGAAGAGCAGCGTGAGGCGCGGGTCGTCGAAGGCGCCGCCGCTGAGGCGCGGCATATGCTCGCGGCACAGCGCGACGACCTCCGGGTCGAGGTCCGCCATCACCACCTCCCGCACCGTGCGGTGGCGCAGCACCTCGCGGGCGGTCGCCCCCTCGCCGCCGCCCGCGATGAAGACGCGCTCGGGGTTACGGTGGGCGAGCATCACAGGCTGCACAAGCGCCTCGTGGTAGACCCACTCGTCCGCCTCGGACGATTGGGTTAGCCCGTCGAGGACGAGCATCCGTCCGAAGGAGACAGTGTCAACGATCTGGACGTGCTGATAGGCGGTTCGCCCCGAGTGGACGATGCGCTCCACCGCCACCGCCACGAACAGGTCCGGAGTGAGCTGCTGCACACGCCACGACCCCCCGGCGGGCACGGCGTGCATCGGGCGGGCTAGCCGCCCTCGGCGGCCACGGGCAGAAGGGCGCCGCGCTCCACCTCCCGCACCTCAGGGTCGCGGGACTCGAACGCCGCAATGATGAGTTCGGCGGCGGCGGATGCGTCGAAGCCCGGGCCGCACGTGAAGATATCGGCGGCTGCGTAGCCGTACTCGGGCCACGTGTGGATGCACAGGTGCGACTCCGCGATGGCGACGACGCCGGTGACGCCCTGAGGCGAGAAGCGGTGGAAGATGTCGTTGATGACCGTCGCGCCCGTCTCTTCGGCGGCGCGGACGAGCGTGTCTCTGACGAAGAGGAGGTCGTCCAGCCGCGCGGAGTTACAGTCGCGGAGATCGAGTAGCAGGTGGATACCGAGAGCAGTCAACCACAGGGCCCCCCTTTCCCCTGAGATGGGAGCGCGCCTAAAGGCAGCAAGGAAGTAGCATACCGGAAAGGAAAGCATGGCCGCAAGCGCCGGACGCGTTCGGGCGCCCAAAGGCTTGTAGAATCCGGCGGAGGGCGGATGAGGACCGGGAGAGGGGCGACGCGCGCTGCGCTGCGCGCCTTATGCTTATGGCCGAATTCCGCCGCCCCATCCGCAACAAGGAGGCAGCGCCACGCAGACCTTGCGGCGCCTCGCGCCTAGTCTGAGCTACGACCTGACGACTCTCCGGGGCGATGTCTTCGGAGGCGTGACGTCGGCAGTCGTCGGGTTGCCCGTGGCGCTCGCTTTCGGCGTGGCGTCCGGCCTGGGAGCGCTTGCCGGACTCTACGGCGCGATTGCGGTCGGCTTCTTCTCGGCGGTGTTCGGCGGGACGCGGGGCCAGATATCCGGCCCCACCGGGCCGATGGCAGTGGTCATGGCCGTTGTCGTAACCGCCCATGCCGACAACTTGGGCAAAGCGTTCACCATCGTTGTCATGGCTGGGTTGTTCCAGGTGCTTCTTGGCGCGATCAGAATCGGCCGCTTCGTAGCGTTCACGCCCTATTCGGTGATATCGGGCTTCATGTCGGGCGTCGGCGTCATCATCATCCTGATGCAAACGCTGCCGTTCCTAGGGGCGCCGGTGGCGACGGGCGGGCCAAGCGGGGCGGTGGGCAAGTGGCCGGAAGCACTGGCTGACGTCAACTTCGGCGCGCTCGCCATCGCGGCGGTTACGCTGGCGGTGGCGGTGGCATGGCCCGGCAGGCTGAGGAAATTCCTGCCCCGATGCTGGCGGCGCTCATCGCGGGGACGCTGCTGGGGGTTCTGTGGCTGACCGAAACGCCCGTCATCGGCGACCTGCCGACGGGTCTGCCTGATCTGCAACTGCCCGACCTGTCCGCCGGCGCGTTGACGAACGCGGTGCAGCCGGCGCTGATGATTGCGCTGCTGGGCTCCATCGACAGCCTTCTCACCTCGCTGGTGGCCGACGCGATGACGCGCAGCCGCCACAACGCGAACAAGGAGCTGGTGGGCCAGGGCATCGGCAACGCGATGGCGGGGCTTGTAGGCGGGCTGCCTGGCGCAGGGGCGACGATGGGCACGGTAGTGAACTTACGGGCAGGCGGACGGACGCCCGTATCGGGGATGTTGCGGGCGGCAATACTGCTGGCGATCGTTTTGGGGATGGGGCAATACGTCGAGGCAATTCCCCACGCGGCGCTCGCCGGAATTCTGATGAAGGTGGGCTGGGACATCATCGACTGGCGCTTCCTGACGCGCATCCACCGGGTGCAGCCGGAGCACCTCATCGTCATGCTGGCGACGCTCGGCCTGACCGTGTTCCTCGACCTGGTGACGGCGGTCGCCATAGGGCTGATCGTAGCGGGGATGGCGAGCGCGCGGCAGTTCGAACGGCTGGAGTTGGACAGCGTGGTCTCCGTGCCGCTGCTGAATCAGCGCTTCCTCAGGGCGGGCGAGGCCGCCGCCGACCCGAGCGACTTCTCCGCCAGCGTCGGACTGGTGGCGCTGCGGGGCAGCTTCTCGGTCGCGTCGTCGATAAAGCTCATCAACACCATCAGCGCGGACATACGCGACCACGAGGTGGTGATTCTCGACTTCTCAAAGACCACCTACATCGACGACAGCGCAGCGCTGGTGATCGAGCAGATGGTCGATACCGCAAAGGCGCAGGATACGGAGTGCATCGTCATGGGGCTAAGGGGTCAGCCCGCCAAGAGCCTGCAAGCCCTGAACGTGCTGCGGAGCGTTCCGCCAAGCCAGTTCGTGGAGACGCTGGACGACGCGAGGGAGACGGCGCAGCGGTTGCTCTAGGCTGCGGCCGCCTCGATGGCCGCCCAGCCGGGCGCGCCCTCCAACAGGTCGGCGAAGCGGCGCAACTTGTCCGGGTGGTGGACGGCGGCGCGTTCGGTGAGCGCCTCGAGGGCGGCGGCGGCGGCGAGCGTTCCCTCGGCGACGCTCATCAGGGGCACGCGCTCGGCCTGGGCGCGCTGCCGCACGTACTGCGGGGGCTGCTCGCAAGCGGTAAGGATCAGGCAGGCGAGTGGGAAGTTGAGGGCGGCCATCTGGATGTCTGTGCGGCCCCCGCGCACGATGACGGCCTGGTCGGGGTAGCGTCCGAAGTAGTTGCCCCCCCATTCGGCGATGAGGCCGCCGATGATGAAGCGGTCGATGAGTCGCGCGCCCTCCGACGGCCACGCGTAGAAGTCGGCGGAGAGTGCCTCGGCAATCTCGCTCACGCTCACCGCCAGCATACGCCGGTCGTCCGGCACGACCGCCAGCACCGGCGCGCCCTCGGCCTCCAGACGCGGCGCTAGGCGCGTTGCCGCGTCGTGCTCGGCGTAGCGGGCGCGGCGGTTGACCAGCACGCCGGTCAGCGCGCCGCCGAACGCAGTACGCCAGTCGGCAGGCTCCACGCCGTAAGGCTGGACGCCGACGACCCGCGCGCCGATGCGGGCGGCAAAGTCAACCGAGGCATCGGAAAGCGGCAGACCGTCCACCACCAGCGCGCCGGTTGACGCGGCTGCGGCGGAGAGCGCCTCCGCGGCGGCGTCCGCATCGGCTGCGTTCAGGGGCTGCGCGTCCTCGACGCCCAGGGCATCGGCCAAGACGCGGGCGTCGGCTCCTCCATCGCCGTCCGCGGCGACCTTGACGGCGGCGGCGTCCACGCCGCGACGGCGCAAAGCGAGGGCGAGGCCGCCCGCAACGGCGGTGGCTCCGGCGCCCGGCGCAGCCCCCGCAATGTAGATGATCGGCATAGCCGCGAGTATAGCAAGGCGGAGGGTAAGCCCTGCGTTGGCCATGCTCAGGCCAGTTCGTACTCCAACGTGTAGGAGTGGCGGCCCTCGTCGTTGTCGATGGCTAGGTTGCCTGAGATGCCAGCCAATGCTCCGGCGCCGGAGTCGGGCACGACCGTCACCGTCAACTGGGCGTCGCCTTTATCCATCACTCCGTTGTGCTGGAGCACGAACGAACCCGACTTCCCGTTCACTGAGCCGGTGAAATGCTCGATGGCCACGTAGCCCGCCGAACCGGGCGTGTCCGTGAAGGCGGCAATCATCTGCGCCTCCGAGGCGCCGACGACATCGCCGGAGAATTGCTTGCGCACGACGTTGCGATTCAGCCTCACCCCGTCCTGCTCGAGAAAGGGCGGTTCTGGCTCAATGTTGACCTCAAGGACTCCGCGAGCGGTGGGCATGGCAAATTCCTTTATCACGTAGGGACAGGTTTGAAACCTGTCCCTACAGCACAATACACGACGGAGCGGGCGCTTGGGAGCGACACGCGTCGGGGCGAGGTTACGCGGCGAGGAGGCGTTGGAAGCGGGCTTGGGAGCGGTAGGGGCCGACCACCGCCAGCTTGCATGCGTTCGGGAGCAGGCAGCGCTCAGCCGCACGGCGGATGTCGTCCGGCGTGAGGGCGCGCACCTCGGCGGCCACCTCCTCCGGCGTGCGCGTCTCACCGTGCAGCAGTTCCTGCGCGCCGAGCCACGCCATCGCCGAGCGCGTGTCCTCCAACCGCAGCATCATGCGCCCCGTCGAGTACTCGACGACGCGGCGCAGTTCCTCAGCGTCGAGGCCCTGGCGCAAGCGGTCAAGTTCGCTCAGCACCGCGCCGATGGCGTCGTCCACCTTCTTGGGGTCGGAGCCGAAATAGACGGAGAGCGCCCCGCAATCGCGGTAGTGCGACGCGCAGGAGAATATCTCGTAGACCAGGCCTTGGCGTTCGCGCAGTTCGACGAACAGGCGGCTGGTCATTCCGTCGCCCAGCGCCGTGCTCAGGATGTCCACCGCATAGCGGGCGGGGTCGTCGCCGGGCACCCCCTCCAACGCCAGCGCCACGTGCGCCTGGTTCGTGCGCTTCTGCGCTATGACCACCCTTGCGCCTGGCGCGGACGCCTCCACCCGATACGGCGCCAAGGGGTCGCCGCCCGCCCAATCGCCCAACAGCGCCTCCGCCTCTGCGACGGCCTGCTCGTGCGTAACGTTCCCGGCGACGGCCACCACCGCGTTGGCGGGGATGTATTGGCGCGCGTGGTACTCGGCGACGGCAGCGAGGGGCATCGCCCGCACCGATTCGGGCGTTCCGCCTATGTCGCGCCCCATCGGCTGATCGGGCCAAAGCGTCTGGTCGATGAGCAAGTCGGCATAGGCGTCCGGCTGATCGTAGGTCATCGCCAACTCTTCGAGGATGACGCCGCGCTCGCGCTCGTACTCGTCGGGCGGCAGGAGCGGACGGCGCACCATATCGGCCAGCACGTCCATCGCGAGGCCGAAGTGGTTCGCGGGCGTCTTGGTCCAGTAGGTGGTGACTTCGCGGTCGGTGCTGGCGTTGATGACGCCGCCGACCCCCTCGATCGCGCCGGAGATGAGTTGCGGTTGCGGGCGCTTAGGCGAGCCTTTGAAGAGCATATGCTCGAGGAAGTGCGACGCTCCCGCGATGGCGTCGTGTTCGTACCTGGAGCCCGCTCCGACGAAGACACCGACGGAGACCGACCGCGTATGCGGCATGGCGCTCGTGAGCACGCGGAGGCCATTGGAGAGGATGCTGCGTTCGTGCAAATAACGCTCCTAGGAAGACTTATCGGCATTCTAGGATTGCCGCGAGCGCGGTAGTCAACGCTGCAAGGTTGCGCCGAAAGGCCAATGCGCACACCGTGCGACGCGCTCAGACAGCGGGCGTCAACGCCGCTTGCCCCATGTAGGGAACGAGCGCGTCCGGCAGGCGGACGCTTCCGTCCGTGCGCTGGCCGCTCTCTATCAGCGCAATCACGATGCGCGGCAGCGCCAGCCCCGAGCCATTGAGCGTGTGAACGAACTCTGGCCGCGCGCCCTGCTCGCGCCGGAAGCGGATGTTGGCGCGACGCGCTTGGAAATCGCCGCAGTTGGAGCATGAGGAGACCTCCAACCACTCTTGCGAAGCGGGCGCCCACACGTCGATGTCGTACGACTTGCATACCTGAAACGGCAGATCGCCGGTGCAGTGCTCCTGCACGCGATAGGGGAGTTCCAGACCGGAGCAGACCGCCTCAGCGTGGCTTAACAGCGCGTCCAGCGCCGCCCCCGAATCCTCAGGCGTCGTGAAGTGAAACAGTTCCACCTTTTCGAATTGGTGGACGCGCTTAATGCCCCTCGTATCGCGCCCGGCGGCGGCCTTCTCGCGACGGAAGCAGTGCGTGTGCGCCATGTAGCGGATGGGCAGCGCGCCCGGCGGCAGTATCTCGTCTCGGTGCAGGTTGGCCAGCGGAACCTCCGCCGTGGGGATGAGCCACAGGTCGTCCTCGTCGTCGTGGTACAGGTTGTCCGCAAACTTGGGCAACTGGCCCGATCCCTCCATCACTTCGGGGCGCACCAGCAGCGGCACGCCCATCTCGCGGTAGCCGTGGTCGCGGCGGTGGAGGTCAAGCATGTAGGAGACAAGGGCGCGTTGGAGGCGCGCGCCCTGCTCACCCAGCACGTAGAAGCGCGAGCCGGACAGCTTGGCGCCCCGCTCCATGTCCACCAACCCCAGCGACTCCGCCAGCGCCCAATGCTCCTTGGGCTCGAAGTCGAACGCCGACCGCTCGCCGACCTCCCTCACGATGACGTTGTCCGATTCGTCGCCGCCGTCGGGCACATCGTCTTGGGGCGGGTTGGCGATGGTCAGCAGCAATTCACGCAAGCGGGCATTGGCGGTGGCGTGCTCCTGCTCGACGGCGCCGATGCGCTCACCGACGCGCCTCACCTCCTCGCGCATCTCCTCCAGGCGCGCCCTGTCCGTCTCGGACGGAGCGCTTCCCCGCATCAACGCGCCGATAGCCTTGCTCGCCGCGTTGCGCTGCTCGCGGAGCGTGTCTCCTTCGAGCGCGAGGGCGCGGCGTTGCTCGTCCGTTTGGCGCGCCTCGTCCACCACGGCGGGGTCTTCGCCCCGGCGCTCGAGGGAGCGCTTGAGGCCGTCCGGGTCGTGGCGGAGCAGGTTTAGGTCGATCATTCGTCGATGCTCCGCACCTGGGGGAAGAGCGCCACGTCGCGGATAGAGCGCTGCCCCGTCAGCAGCATAACGAGGCGGTCAACGCCGATGCCAAGGCCGCCGGTGGGCGGCATGCCGTGCTCAAGGGCGAGGATGTAGTCGTCGTCGACGCGGTCGAGCTCCTCGCCTTGATAGCGGCGGCGCAACTCCTCCTGCTCCTCCATCCGCGCGCGCTGCTGGACGGGGTCGTTCAACTCGGTGAAGGAGTTGGCAATCTCCATTCCGCCGGCGAACGCCTCGAATCGCTCGGCGTAGCGCGGGTCGTCGGCGCGCAGTTTGGCCAGCGGCGACATCTCCGCCGGGTAGTCCACCAGGAACGTGGGCTGGATGAGGCGCGGCTCCACGAACTGGCCGACCAGTTTGTCGATGAGGCGGCCCCGGCTCTCCTCGTAGGCGGCGTGGACGCCCGCCTCGCGCATCCGCGCCGCGAGCGCCGTGGCGTCGGGGAAGTCGTCGATGTCGATGCCACTGTGCGTCCGCACTGCCTCGCGCAGGTCGAGGCGCGGCCACGGCGGGCGCAGATCTATCCGCGCGCCGTCGCGCTCGATGGTGGTTGCGCCGATGGCGCGCTGTGCGACGTAGGGGACGAGCCGCTCGACCATCCGCATGACGGCGCGGTAGTCGGCGTACGCCTCGTAGGATTCGAGCAGCGTGAACTCGGGATTGTGGTCGCGGTCGATGCCCTCGTTGCGGAAGACGCGGCCTATCTCGTACACCTTGTCCATGCCGCCGACGATGAGGCGCTTGAGGTAAAGCTCCGTGGCGATACGCAGGTAGAGCGTGCGGCGCAGCGCATGGTGCTCTGTGGCGAACGGCTCCGCCATCGCCCCGGCGGGAACGGGAACCAGCGTCGGCGTCTCCACCTCGAGGAAACCGCGCGCGTCGAAGAAGCGCCGCAGGGCGACAATCACCGCGCTGCGCTTGCGCATCACGTCGTGCACGTCGCGGTTGACGATGAGATCGAGGTAGCGTCGACGGTAGCGCTGCTCTGTATCGCGCAGGCCGTAGTAGTCGTCGGGCGGGGGACGCAGCGCCTTCGCCAGCAGCGTGAAACGCCGCGCCTGGACGGATATCTCGCCCCTGCGCGTGCGCATCAACTCCCCGCGCGCACCTACGAAATCGCCCAGGTCGAGGTCGGCCAGCAATTCGTAGCCTGCGCCCAGGGCGTCCGCTTGCAGGTAGAGCTGGATCGCGCCGGTGGAGTCCTCCACGTCGATGAAGGACGCGCCACCCATCCCGCGCATCCGCATAATGCGCCCGGCCACCGTTGCGCGGGCCGTCTTGCCCTCGCGTTCGGCCTTCTCGAAGCGCGCGACGGCGGACTTGGCGGTGTGCGAGCGGCGGAAGCGTGGCGGATAGGGGTCGACGCCGCGCTCGCGCAGCGCGGCCAGCTTGGCCTGCCGGCTTTGGAGGAGTTCGTCGCCGCGCTGAGTCATAGGTATCAGGGCGCGCGGCCATTGGCGGGACGGCCTGCGCCGCCGGAGATTCTACAAGGCGAACGGCGGCGGGCTAACGGACTTGGAGCACCTTGAGGCGCTGCTTGCCGGATGGGACGCTGAATTCCACCTCGTCGCCGGCCTTCTTTCCCATCAGTGCCTGGCCGATGGGCGACTCGTTGGAGATGCGCCCGTCCGTCGGCGAAGCCTCGGCGGAGCCGACGATGGTGTAGACGCGGGACTTGGCGGCGCCCGCGACCTCCACCTTGACGATGGAGCCAATCTCGACCGTGTCCTTCTTCCCCTTGGCCGAGGTGTGGTCGGGGATGATGACGGCGTTGCGCACCATCGCGTCCAACTCCTGGATGCGCCCCTCCAAGAAGGCGAGCTCGTTCATCGCCTCCTCGTACTCCGCGTTCTCGCCCATGGAGCCGATCTCCTTGGACTGGTGGATGCGGTCGGCCACCTCCTCGCGGCGGACGGTGCGGAGATGGTCGAGCTCGTCCTCGATCTCCCGCAGTCCTTTGGTCGTGAGGTAGGTCTGCTCTTGGGCCATGGCGCGCCTCGCCCCGTTTGGGCGCTCTCCACGGCGCGGGGCAATCAGCCCGCGGCGGACGGGGAGGCGCTCAGTGGGGGAATACGCAATTGTACTGCTAGGCGCAGCCGGGCGCAATGTTGAGAGGCACCTGGAGCGCCGGGAGCGGGCGGCGAGCCGATTCCCGATTACTCTCATCGCTATCGCATTGACCCGGCATAGGCCGCTTCCTACGATGCTCGCGCTCGTCCGTAGAGCCAAGCCGGGGCGCGCCGCGTGGCTGGCAAGCGGAGGTCGGCAATCGCGATGCGCATCACGGGCGGAGCGGCACGGGGCGTTGCGCTCAAGCCGCCCAGCGCGCCAGGCGTGCGGCCAACGACCGACCGCGTGCGCACCGCGCTGTTCAACCTATTAGCTCCGCGGGGAATCGAGGGCGCAGTAGTGGCAGACCTGTTCGCAGGCACGGGATCGCTAGGCATCGAGGCGCTCAGCCGCGGGGCGGCCCACGCCGCCTTCGTAGAGTTCGACCGCCGCCAGGCAGCCGACATCCGCGCCAACCTGCACGCCGCAAAGGCGCAGGACAGGGCGGCAGTGCTCCAAGCCGACGTTCACCGCGCCGTAGAGCGGTTGGAAGGCGCCTACGACATCGTGCTGATGGACCCGCCCTATCGCGACCCCTTCCCGGCGCGGCTGGTCGAGCGCATCGTCGAGCGGGGCTTGCTCGCCGAAGATGCGGTGGTCGTGGTCGGCCACCCGTCGCGGGCAGAGGCGCCGACCCGATGCGGGACACTGACGCTGACGCAGGACAGGCGGTACGGTGACTCGTCCCTCGCTTTCTACGAGGCGGCGCGATGACGAGAGCCGTCTACCCCGGCCGGTTCGACCCGGTGAACCTGGGCCACTTAGACATCATGCACCGCGCCGCTGGTCTGTTCGACAGTGTGGTGGTGGCGGTGTTCGAGCGTCCGGAGCGTGAGGCGCTGTTCAGCGCCGACGAGCGCCTATCGATGATTGAGGAGGCGACGTCCAACATAGCGAACGTATCGGTAACCACCTTCGACGGGCTCATCGTGGAGTTCGTGCGCGCGCAGGGCGCACAGGTCATCGTCCGTGGACTGCGCAAGAACGCCGACTTCGAGCATGAGTTCGAGATGGCCCTGATGAACCGGCGTCTCGCTCCTGAGATCGACGTTGCCTGCCTCATCACCGACCTGCAGTATCAATTCGTCCGTTCGAGCCTCGTGCGGGAGGTGGCCCGCCTGGGAGGCGCAATCGACGGACTAGTCCCCCCGAATGTCGTCGCGGCTCTGCGCCTTCGGCTGGGGGGAGCGTGAGCGAGGGAACCTTCAAGGGAGAGCGAACCATGGAATTGATGTACCTGATCGACAAGCTCGAGGACCTGGCTGCCGGCGCCAAGAAGATGCCGATCACCGGCAGGACGATGGTCGACCGCGAGCGCCTGGTGGAATTGGTGGAGCAACTGCGTTTCGCAGTCCCCAAGAACATCCAGGAAGCCACCGAGGTCATCGAGCACCGCAGCCAACTCATATCGCAGACGGCCAACGAGGTACGCAGGCTGCGGGCAACCGCCGAGCGGGAGTCGCGGATGCTCGTCGAAGAGAGCACGACGGTTGCCGCGAGCAAGGAGCGCGGGGAGGAGATTATCCGCGAGGCGGAGGAGCGCGCCAAGCAGATACTGGCGCGCACCGAGACGGAGGCCAAGCAGCGCCGCCGGGGCGCGAACGCCTACACCCGCGAAACGCTGCTCGAACTCGAGACCAAGGTCGCCGAGGTTCTCGAGACCATCCGCAAGGGCATCGCCTCGGTGACGCCGCCGGAGGAGCGCGCCGCAGCGGCAGCCGCAGCCGCCCAGATGGAGGCCGCGTTGGCGAGCGCGGCGCCCAGCAACGGCAACGCGCCGGCGGGCGCGGCCTCCTAGCGCGCGCACTATAGCCTGAAAGGGTAAGGGAACCCGGCAGTTCGGCTGCCGGGTTCCCTCTGCGCATCGCCGACAGGGGCCGCCGCCACTGCGCCGTTCGTGTATCCTTCCGCCATCACCTCGGCCCGGAGGGTTCGAATGGCGGCACAGGCGGCAGGCCCCACCCGCGCGTTGGCCGGCTTCATCGTCGCGGCCTCCGCCGCCGGCCTTCCGGGCTGGACGCTGCACGAGGCCAAGCGGACGCTCATCAACATATTGGGCATCGCCGTTTCGGCGACGCGCTACGAACCGGCGGGCATCCTCACGGCGTGGGTGCGGCGCCAGGGCGGCAACCCCGCAGCCCGGGTGATCGGGACGGACATCCGCACGGGCACGTTCAACGCCGCCCTCGCCAACGGTTACCTCGCCCACCTCGAGGACTACGACGACACTCATCTGCCGACGATCCTGCACCCGAGCGCGCCCGTCTGGCCTGCAGTGCTTGCCGCCGCCGAGGAGACGGGCGCCAACGGCCTCGACACGCTGGCGGCGTTTGCGCTGGGAGCGGAGACGGCGTGCCGCGTGGCGATGTCCGTCTACCCGTGGCACTACGACCAGGGCTGGCACGTAACGGGCACTGCCGGTCTGTTCGGCGCCGTAGCGGGCGCGGGGCGCGTCCACGGCCTCGACGCTGCCCGGATGACGCATGCACTAGGCGTAGGCGGCACGCACGCGTCGGGCGTGCGCGAACTGCTCGGCACCCACGGCAAGGCGCTGCATCCGGGCCACGCCGCGTCGACAGGCCTGCAAGCGGCGGAGTTGGCGGCACAAGGATTCACCGGGCCGGACGACATATTGGGCGGGCGGCGCGGGTTCTGGGCGATCCTGTCGGCGGGAGGACACAGCGAGGAGGCGTTGCTGGGCGGCTTTGGCGAGCGTTGGGAGTTGGGCAACAACGGCCTCAAGCCTTTCGCCAACGGCATCGTCTCCCACCCCATACAGGATGGGGTTATCCGCCTGCGTAACGAGCACGCGCTCAAGCCCGGCGACGTGGCCGCCATCTCCCTGGGCGTGCACCCGCTCGTGCTGGAGTTGATGAACCGCCCCGTGGTGCGGACGGGCTTGGAGGGCAAGTTTTCCTTCCAGCACTGCGCGGCAGCGGCGCTGGTGGACGGGGCGGGCCACGACGCCCAGTTCACCGACGCCAAGGCCGCCGACCCCGACATCTCCCGCATCCGCGACGCGGTTACCGGCGAGGTGGAGGAATCGGTGGCCGAAGACCAGGCGCGCGTCCGCGTCCACCTGGCCGATGGGCGGACGCTGGAGACGTTCGTCGAGCACGCAATCGGCACGCCGCAGAATCCGATGTCCGACGCGGCGTTGGAAGCCAAGTTCACCGACCTGGCGACGGAGGTGTTTCCCACCGACCAGGCTGCGCGGTTGCTGGACGCGGCGTGGAACCTCGACCGCGCGCCGGACGTTACGGCGTTGATGCGCCTCGCTTCGGCGCAGGGCGGCTAGCGGAGCGCCCGCCCGGAGCTATGACCGAAGCGCTGTTCCACACCGACGCCTATCTGCGCGAGTTCGAGGCGTCGGTGGCCGCCGTCGATGGCGCCACCGTTGCGCTCGACCGCACGGCTTTCTTCCCCGGAGGAGGGGGCCAACCGCACGACTTGGGGACGCTGAGCGCGGGCGGCGCGGTTTGGCGCGTGGTCAAGGTGCGGCGCGACGGCGCTCAGCTATGGCACGAACTGGAGGGCGCCGAGCCGCCGCCAGTGGGGTCGCGCGTTACGGGGGCGCTGGATTGGGAGCGTCGGCACGCGCTGATGCGGACGCATACGGCGCTGCATGTGTTGTGCGGCGTCATCTACCGCGACTTCGGGGCATCGGTCACCGGCTCCAATATGACGCCTTTGGCGGCGCGGATGGACTTCGAGCTCGACTCGATGAGCGCGGATTTCGCCGAGCGGGTGGAGGCCAGCGCGAACGCGGAGGTGGCCGCCGACCGCGCGGTCGTCGTCTCGTTCATGGAGCGCGACGCCGCGGATCGTAACCCCGAGCTCATCCGCACCAAAATCAACCTGCTGCCGCCATGCATCCGCAAAGTGCGCGTACTGGACATCCGAGGGTTGGATATGCAGGCGGACGGCGGGACGCACGTGTCGAGCACGGCGGAGGTGGGGCGCATCAAGGTGGTCGGCCACGAGAGCAAGGGGCGCATCAACAAGCGCCTCCGCATCGAGGTGGCGGACGCCTGAGGGCACGCCCGCTGCCTCGTTGCGCTAGCCTCTGCGCGGTATGGACGCGGAACGGGGCAGCGGCGGGCATGCAGGCGTCTCCAACGCGGCGCTGTTCGGGGCGTTGGCGTTGGGGGTTGCGGCAATCGGAGCGGCGGCCATCTTCATCCGCTTGGCGGAGGCGGACGCGCTTGCAATCGCGGCCTACCGCATGGTCGTCGGGGCGGGCGCGGTGGGAGTGTTCGCGCTCATCACGGCGCGCCGCCAGTTCGCCGCCGTCCGCCGCGAGGACGCGCCGTGGCTGCTGCTGGCGGGCGCGTTCTTGGCCGCGCACTTCGCGGCGTGGATCGCCTCGCTGCAACTCACCTCGCTCGCCAACTCGGTCTTCCTCGTAACGACGACGCCGGTATTCGCCGCGTTGGGGTCTCACTTTGCGATGCGGGACAGGGTAGGCGCGCTGATGGCCTTTGCCGTCGCGCTGAGCGTGGCGGGCGGCTTGGTGTTGGCGACGGGAGAGGCGGGGGGCGCAGGACACCTCGGGGGCGACGCGCTCGCCGCCGTCGGCGCCGTCGCTATGGGCGGCAACCTGCTGGTCGGCAGGAAGGTGCGGCGGCGCGTTCCGTTCCTGCCCTACGTCACCATTATCTACGCCATCGCCGCCGTGCTGCTGTGCGCCGCCGCGCTCGGCTCCGGCGCGCGGATGACGGGCCTGCCGACGGACGCTTACCTGTGGATTGCGCTGGCGGGACTCATCCCGCAGGCGGTGGGGCATTCGACGCTGAATTGGGCGCTTGCCCACGCGCCCGCCACGACCGTGGCGATGTCCACGCGGGGCGAGCCCATTATCGCCACGCTGCTGGCGATACCGGTGTTGGGGGAGGTTCCGCCGTGGACGATCCTGCCTGGCGGCGCGCTGCTGTTCGCGGGGGTCGCTCTCGCCGTCCGCTCCGAGATGCAGGCGCGGGCGTGAGGGAGCGGGCGCCGTGTGCATTGCGCCCCCACACCGTCATTCCCGCGAAAGCGGGAATCTCGCTTCGATTACAGCGGCGCGGGAAGAGCGGCGGCCTTACTCGGCGAGGGAGAGGGCGTCGATGACCTGGGGGGCGGCGGCGAGGGTGCGGTGCACGGGGCAGCGCGTGGCGATGTAGCGCAGGCGGTCGAGTTGCTCGGCGTCCAGCGCGCCCTTGACGCTGACCTCGCGGCGAATGACCTCCACATAGCCCTCGCTGCCCTCTTCGCAGTCTTCGCAGTCGCGGGCGTGGACGCGCTCGTGGGTGAGGCGCACGTTGACCGATTCGAGCGGCCACCCCTTGCGCTCGGCGTACATGCGCAGCGTCATAGCCGTGCACGCCCCGAGCGCGCTCAGCAGCAGTTGGTAGGGGTCCATTCCCAGGTCATCGCCGGCGTCGGGCGGTTCGTCGGCGACGATGGCGTGGCCGTCGCCTGCGACGAGGTGGGTCATGCGATTGATGCTTTGGACGGTTACGGCGGCGGACATAGGGAGCCTCCGTGCGGAGATGACGTTATGCGGCTTGGGCGGCGCGGTCAGCTTCGATGGCGCCGTTCATCGCGGCGATGGCGACCTCTATCTGACTATCGTCGGGCTTGCGGGTGGTGAGCTTCTGGAGCGCGACGCCGGGGGCGATCAGCATGCGCGCGACGGCCCAGTCGCCGTGGGCGGCGTTGAAGCGGATGATCTCGTAGCTGACCGCCGCGATCACCGGCACGAGCACGACGCGAGACAGCACCAGCAGCCAGAGCT